>JBNASR010000001.1:0-23515 GCA_049717425.1 Microgenomates group bacterium
ATTTCAATCCCAACCAAAGATCGACCTGGTATTGGCGCCTCAATTCTCACCTGTCCAGTGCTTGCAGCCAATGATAGAGCTAAATTATTAGCTAAAGCAGTCACTTTTGAAAGCTTTGTTCCCATTGGAATGGATATAGCATATTGAGTCACAGCTGGACCAAAATTAATTTCCTCAACCTTGGCTCTTACTCCAAAACTATCCAATGTCTCCTCAATTATGGCAGCATTTCTTTTGACATCACCACGATCAGCTTCTTTTTGATCAATATCTGTTAAAAGTGATAGCGGTGGATATATCCATGTGTCTTTTTTTGATGACAAAGGCAATGGTTTTATATTTATCAATTCACTTGAAGTTGTTGATTCTTTTGGTTTGCTAATTACTGGCTGAGAAAACAATGGAAGATTTTTTTGTTTTTCTTTAATTTTTTCATCAACAATCATTGGTAACTCTTTTTTTTCGGGTTTAATTAAAGGTTTATCTTTAATATTTCTAAATAAATAGTTTTTTAAAAAAATAAAAGCTGATTTTAATAGATTAAAAATGAAAATTACAAATATATCAATTGAGGTATCCAAAAATAAAACCAAACCAATAATAAAAATAATTAAAAGAATAACTAAAGCACCCAAAACTGAAAAATCAAGTGCTAGGTTTTCAAAAATCATCTCTCCAAAATCGCCTGTTCTTAAAACTCCAAGCAAAGCAATATAAATCATTAAAACACCTATTGAGATATTGGGTTTGATGAACTTTAATTTTTTTGTGTTAAAAAAATGGGTGGCAAATAAAACTAACAAAAAAGGCAAAAAAACTGCTAACCCACCAAATTTGGCAATTAAAAATAACTTTAATCGATAAAGAAGTATTCCTGAATTTTCATTAGCTAAATTATCAGAAAAAGAGATAAGACTTATAGCTGAAAAACCGATAATAAAAAAGCCTAAGATATTAAAAATAGTTTGTTTGTTAATTTTAAATTTAAAAAAAGGTAGTCTAATTAATGATTTTCTTCTTGCCATATTTTGATTTTACTTTTTGAGGAAAGAAAAATCAACTTAAATCATCTGGAGATTAATTCTGCCCATATTATCAATTTCATAAACCCTTACCTTTACTTTTTGACCAACCCTCACCACATCATATGGATTTTTTACGAAACCTCTACCCATCCTTGAGACATGAACTAAACCTTCTTTACCAGGAACAATCTCAACAAATGCTCCAAATTGTAAAATCCTTTTAACAGTACCAACAAATTCCTCACCCACTTGAACTTGACGCATTATATTATTTATATATTCAACTGCTTCCTCAACTTTTTCTCGATCTAACCCACTAATCACTACTTTTCCTTCATCATCAATATTAATATCGGTTTGAGTTTTGGCAATAAGAGCTCGAATATTTTTTCCACCTGGCCCAATAATCTCACCAATTTTCTCAATTGGCGGTGTTAAAACAACCACTTTTGGAGCAAATTTTGAAATCTCTTTTCTTGGCTTATCAATGACTTTATTCATTGCCTCAAGAATCTCCAATCGCGCTTTCTTAGCTTGAGCAAAAATATCAGCAATCATTTTTGAAGTTAAACCACTATTTTTTACATCAAGTTGAATCGCTGTAATACCATTTTTGGTACCAGCGATTTTAAAATCCATCTCACCAGCAAAGTCTTCAAGTCCGATAATGTCAGTTAAAATCACATACTCATCATCTGATTTTGAAACCATTCCCATAGCTACTCCAGCAACAGCTTGTTTTAATGGTACGCCAGCATCCATTAAAGATAATGATGAACCACAAACACTTCCCATTGATGAGGAACCATTTTCAGAAAGGATTTCAGAAACAACTCTTATTGCATAAGGAAACTCTTCCTCAGTTGGTAAAACCGGCTCAATTGCCTTTTCTGCCAAAGCTCCATGACCAATGGCTCGCCTTGACGGCCCCATCATTTTGCCTACCTGACCATATGAATAAGGTCCATCTGAATAATGGTGAATATATCGTTTTGCCTCTTTTCCTTCTGGGCCTTCAATTAACTGTTCTAAAGTCAAAGGACCAAGAGTGGTAATTGACAAAACTTGAGTTTGGCCTCGTTGAAATAAAGCACTACCATGAGTACGAGGCAATACAGAAACTTCAATTTTTAATGGCCTAACCTCATCAACTTTTCTTCCGTCAGGTCGCCTTTTCTTTTCTAAAATATTTTTTTTAATTTGTTGATAATTATATTTTTTAATTGCAGCATTAATATCTTTCATTTCATATTTTTTATCTAAATCCTCATAAATCGAATTTACTATTTCTTGAAGTAAAGTTTCCTCAGCACCAGCTGTTTCAACAGCTAATTTGACAGCTTCTTCAACTGGCTGAGCATATTTTTTCTGAATTAAGCTAATAATTTCAGAATAGTCTGGCTCTGGTGGTACAACATCTTTTTTCTTACCAATTTTTGCAGCAATTTTTTCAATGAATTCAATGACTTTTTTATTTTCGCTTTTTGCCATCTCAATGCCTTTTTGAATAATGATATCAGGAATCATCTTGGCTTTAGTTTCAATCATCAAAACTTTTTCTTTAGTTGAGGAAACCACTAAATCTAATTCTGTAAATTTTTCTTCTTCTTCAGTTGGATTTAAAATTAACTCACCATCTTGATGATTATCTGAACTGATATAACCAACTCTTAAAGTAGAGATTGGCCCATTCCAAGGTACAGATGACACTGCTAAAGCAGCTGAGG
Source organism: Microgenomates group bacterium (assembly GCA_049717425.1). Lineage (GTDB taxonomy): Bacteria > Patescibacteriota > Microgenomatia > UBA1406 > GWC2-37-13 > GWC2-37-13. The sequence continues at coordinate 2,753 of JBNASR010000001.1, forward strand.
TGGCAATTGCCCCAACTATGGCTGGATCATTAACACCATCAACTGAAAGCAAGGTAACAACAACCTGTACCTGTTTTTTATAGGTTTTTGGAAAAAGTGGTCTAATTGATCTATCAATTAATCGACCAATCAAAACCGCCTCATCAGAAGGCCTTCCTTCTCTTTTGACCCAACGAGAACCTTTGATTAGGCCGCCAGCATAAAGTTTTTCTGCATATTCAACTGTTAGTGGAAAATAATCAATGTTTGGATTTTCTGGACCAACTGCAACCGTCACCAAAACCGCAGTATCACCAAGTGTAGCAAAAACTGAGGAGTCAACTGCTTGAGCTAACTTTCCAAACTGCAATGTTAACTTTTGACCATCAACTTCAATCGATTCTTCAAAAATATTCATAAATTTAAAATAATTTTAAGCAAGATTATTTACTAATGCCTAAATCTTTAATAAGTTTTTTATACCTTTTTTCATCTAATTTTTGTAAATAATTTAATATTCTTCGTCTTTTGGCAATCATTTTTAAAAGTCCACGACGCGAATGATTGTCTTTTTTATTGACTTCAAGATGCTGAACTAATTTATTAATTTTGTAAGTTAAAAGAGCTGCTTGTACCTCAGGTGATCCAGTGTCACCTTTTGATTGGGCAAACATCTCAATAATCTTTTGTTTATCATCTGGTAATTTAATCATATTTAAACATTATAATAGATAAATATGTCAGTTGCAATAGTTTTTTTAATAATTGTTCTTTTGGTAATCATATTTTACTTACCACCAAATCATTGGTTAATTATTTGTAGCTTTAATGTTTTATTATCGCTAACCTTTTTTTTGATTTTAAAATTATTAATTAAATCAAAAAAATATTCGTTATTTTTAACTTTGATTTTTTTTACTTTAATATCTTTAGCAGCTTTAAAACAACTTGAGCCAGTAAATATCATTTTAGCAGCCAGTTTTTTTAGCCTTTTGTATATGATTATAAAATAATCGCGCGATCGCGTGTTTATTTAGCAATCAAAAATTCTTAGATTTTTTATTTTAAAAAAATTCATTTTTATTCTGAGGTTCTGACTAATTGTTAAGTAAGAAGAATCATGCGTTGTTTTTTCGTCATTCCGAGGCCCGACCGAATAGTCATGGCCGAAGAATCAAGCGTTGCGTATTTTATTTTTTTTACGGCTTTCGCCTAGATTCTTCAGTCGTCCACAACTTTGGTCGGGACTCCTTCAGAATGACAAGAAGATAAAATTTTTAATTTTTAGTTCGTATTTTTTTAAACATTTAAAAACTACTTGTCCCGTATATGACGTGAAAAACTAAAAACTGCGAACTTCTTTTCCCTTAATTACTTAATTTTCTAATTTCTTAATTACTTTCATTTATTTATTTATTTTATTATTTCTTTATTTTTTTATTTGTTTATTCATTATTCATTATTATTTAATAAGTGTTAGAAGTTAAATGTTAAACGACTATCAAGTTTGTTATAATAATTAAATGAAGAAATTTTATGTCACTGCAGCCATTCCTTATGTAAATGCCGCCCCTCATATTGGCCATGCTTTAGAATTTGTTCAAGTGGATGTCATTGCCCGCTATCATCGACTTTTAGGAGAAAAGGTTATCGCTCTAACCGGCAGTGATGAAAATGCTTTAAAAAATGTCCAAGCAGCCAAAAAAGCAAATATCCCTACTCAACAATTTGTTGATCAAAATGCCCAAAAGTTTTATAAGTTATTAAAAAAACTTAATACTCAATTTGATGTTTTTCAAAAAAGTACCAATCCTGCTCATTTCAAATCTTCTCAAGATCTTTGGTTGCGATGCCAAAAAGATATTTATAAAAAAAACTATCAAGGCTTATATTGTGTTGGTTGTGAAGCTTTTTATAGTGAAGATGAGTTGATTAATGGCGAATGTGCTGAGCATCCGGGAAAAAAACTTGATCTGGTCAATGAAGAAAATTATTTTTTTAGATTGTCAAAGTATCAAAATCAATTAATTAATATCATCTCAAATGATAAAGTCAAAATTTATCCAGATTTTAGAAAAAATGAGGTTTTGGCATTTTTAAAAAAACCACTTCAGGATATTAGTATTTCTCGATCAAATCAAAGAGCTCAAAACTGGGGTATTCCGGTACCAAATGATCCATCACAAAGAATTTATGTCTGGTTTGATGCTTTAAATGTTTATCGCTCAGGAGTCAGTGATGATATCTGGCCTGCTGATTTACATGTCATTGGTAAAGGCATTATTCGTTTTCATGCAGTTTATTGGTTAGCATTTTTGCTCTCAGCAAATTTACCTTTACCAAAAGCGATTTTGGTTCATGGTTATTTTACCGTCAATGGTCAAAAAATGTCAAAAACAATTGGCAATATCATTGATCCAATTGAAGTAATTGAAAAATATGGAGCTGAAGCTCTTCGATACTATCTTTTAAAAGAGATTTCTCCTTTTGCTGACGGAGATTTTTCTTTTTCCAGGCTTAATCAAGTCTACCAATCTGATTTAGCTAATGAACTTGGCAATTTAGTTTCTAGGTTGACTAATCTTGCTGAAAAAAATAACATCAGCATTGATGACCAAGAAAAATATCAATTTAACCAAGAGATAGCCCAGCTTTTTGAAAACTTTCAATTTAATCTTGCTCTTGAGGTGCTTTGGGGAAAAATCAAAACTCTTAATCGAGAGATTGATGAGTTTGCTCCCTGGAAAAAAAGTCCTGAGGAAAATCATGAGTTTCTTATTGATTCGATAAAGACTTTAAGAAAAATTGCTTGGCAGCTGCAACCTTTTTTACCTGAGACCGCGCAAAAAATTAATCAATTAACTGTTGGAAAAATCAAAAAAAGCCCAATCCTTTTTCCAAAAATAAAATGAAAGAGTTTATTCAAAAAAGAAAAAAATTACTAATTTTTTTAGGATTTTTTTTACCAATTTTATTTTTTATTTTTATTGTTTTTTATAAACTGCCAAATCCTTATAAACTTAAAGATTATCAGATCACTCCTCTATCAACTGAGATCTATGATCGCCAAGGCAAACTTTTATATCAAATTTACAAAGATCAAAATCGCACTCCTGTAAAACTTAATGACTTGCCTATTTATGTCAAGCAAGCAACAATTGCCATTGAAGATAAAGATTTTTATAGACACGCAGGAGTTTCATTTTTAGGTGGTATCTTAAGAGCCATCAAAGACACTTTATTAACTGGCAAAGTCCAGGGCGGCTCAACTCTCACCCAACAACTAGTAAAAACCTCACTTTTAACCCCAGAAAGAACAGTTATCAGAAAAATTAAAGAGATTATCTTAGCTTTGATTACTGAGAGAATTTACAGCAAAAATGAGATTTTAGAGATGTATTTAAATCAAGTGCCTTATGGTGGCTCAGCCTATGGTATTGAACAAGCTAGTCGCCTTTACTTTGGCAAATCTGCTAAAGATTTAAAACTGGAAGAAGCTGCTTTTTTAGCTGGTCTACCTCAAGCACCATCTTTATACTCACCCTATCTTAATCCACAATTATCAATGCTAAGAAAAAACACTGTTCTAAAACAGATGTATCTGCAAAAATACATTGATAAAAAAACTTATGAAAAAGCTATTAATGAAAAACTTGATATTAGGCCACCGATAAACACTATTAAAGCTCCTCATTTTGTTTTTTATATTAAAAAAATTCTTGAGGAAAAATATGGTGCAGAGACAGTTGAGGCTGGTGGTTTAAAAGTTTATACTACACTTGATCTTGATATCCAGCAGGAAGCTGAAAAAATCTTAAAAAACGAAATTGAAAAATTAAAGGATTTAAATGTCAGCAATGGTGCCATCCTTGTCACTCGACCTCCAACTGGAGAAATCTTGGCTATGGTTGGCTCTGTTGATTACTTTGCCACTCCCTCAGGTGCCTTCAATGTCACAACTGCCCTTCGTCAACCAGGCTCAGCTATTAAACCATTAAATTATGCGGTGGGAATTGATCGAAAAATTGTTACCGCAGCCACCATTTTTAATGATCAGCCAACCTGTTTTTTTGCTGCCGGCCAATCACAAGGATACTGTCCGGTCAACTATGATGGTAAATTTCATGGACCTGTGGCTTTGCGATTTGCATTGGGAAACTCATACAATATTCCGGCTGTTAAAATGCTTGCTTTAAATGGAGTAAAAGAGTTTATTGCTTCAGCATCAGCCTTTGGAATCACTACCTTTAAAGATCCATCAAATTACGGGCTATCTCTTACTTTAGGTGGTGGTGAGGTAAAAATGACTGATATGGCCAAAGCTTTTTCCGCCTTTGCTAATCGAGGAAAAACTAAGGATTTAGTGGAAATTTTAAAAATTGAAGATAAACTAGGAAGAACAATATACCAATTTAAAGATCCAAATTTTGTCTTAGACATAAAAAAACCTTTAAAATCGCCCTCATATTTATCAATCACTGGTAAACAAGTTATCTCTCCTGAAACAGCATTTATTATTTCTCATATTCTTCTTGATAATAACGCTCGCTCAGCTGCCTTTGGTGCATCATCTTTTTTAAATATTCCTGGTAAGGCTGTCTCAGTCAAAACTGGCACCACTGATGATAAAAAAGATAACTGGACAATTGGCTACACACCAAATTTTTTAGTAGCTGTTTGGGTGGGAAATAACGATAATCAACCAATGAATCCCTGGCTAACCTCAGGAGTTACTGGAGCAGCACCAATTTGGAATAAGATAATGAATTATATCTTAAAAAATCAACCCGATCTTTGGCCAATTAAACCAGAGACTGTGGTTGGCCGCCAGGTCTGCTGGGACTCAGGTGATTTAATGGTCAAAAAAGATGATGGTACTGAAAATTGTCCTTCACGTTTTGAATATTTTATTTCAGGCACTGAGCCAAAAGAGTCTCATATTTTCAAACAAGTGGTTGCTGTCACCAAAGATGACAAACTTGCACCTGCTAATTGGCCAGAGGTTGAAATGAAAGAAAAAACTTTAATTAAAGATCCGTTTGGTTATTATTGTGTTGACTGCAATCATGATAATGAACCTTATCAAATTATAAAACTTTAAATATGATCGCTTTAATTCAAAGAGTTAAATCAGGAAAAGTAATCGTTGAAAACAAAATATTTTCACAAATTAACCATGGTTATGTGATATTAGTTGGATTTTGCCAAGGCGATGATGAAAAAACTGTTTTAAAAATTGCGGAGAAAATAGTCAACCTTCGGATAATGGCTGATGAAAATGGGAAAATGAATCTAAATATTACCCAAGTCAAAGGCGAAATTTTACTTGTATCTCAATTTACTTTATGCGCTGATACTTCCCAGCGAAGACCTTCTTTTATAAAAGCTTTAAAAGAAGATGGGGCAGAAAAGCTCTACAAATTTTTAATTGAAAAACTTAAAGAAAAAAATATTCCCATTAAAACTGGAAAATTTGGTCATTATATGACAGTTGAGATAGTAAATGATGGACCAACAACCATAATTTTAGATAGTCGAGATTTTTAAATGAATGATTTTTATTTTAAAGATAAATTTTTTATTCCTTCAATAAGATTAAAAAACTGGGATTATTCTTCTTCTGGTTTTTATTTTGTAACAATATGCACATATCAAAAACAATGCTTTTTGGGAGAAATAATAAATGGAAAAATGAAATTGTCAAAAATTGGGGAAATTGTTTATCAAGAATGGATAAATACAAAACAAATTAGAAAAAATATTGATTTAGATGAATTTATAATAATGCCAAATCATTTACATGGAATAATCGTAATTAAAAATAAATTAAATGTAAAAATAAATAAATATCAATTCAATGTAGAGACGTCCCGTCGGGACGTCTCTACAATAAAAAATATTTTTAAATTAAAACCAAATTCGCTAGGATCAATTATTGGTCAATTTAAATCAAAAACAACAAAAAAAATTCATAATTTAGGATATCTTAATTTTCACTGGCAATCTCGATTTTGGGATCATATTATCCGCAATGAAAAATCTCTTAATGAAATTCGACAATATATTAAAAATAATCCTTTAAAATGGGCTGAAGATGAAGAAAATCCAAAAAATCAGCAAAATCATTTATAATTAAATTATGAAAAAACGGGTTTTATCAGGGATTCGAGCTACTGGCAGATTGCATCTTGGTAATTATTTGGGAGCTATCAAGGGGATGATTGAACTACAAAACAATCCTTCTTTTGAAACTTTTTATATGGTCGCTGATGCTCACACTATCACCACACCATTCTCTGTTGATGAACTTAGACAGAATCGGCGCGAGATCATTATTGATTATCTAGCAGCTGGTCTTGATCCTGAAAAATCAACTCTTTTTATTCAATCTCAAGTCTCTGCTCACTTTGAACTAGCTTTTTACTTTTCCTCGGTTGTCTCAATTGCTCGGATGCAACATTTGCCCACCTATAAAGAAAAAGTCAAACAATACCCAAATGACAATACTATGGCGCTACTAAACTATCCAGTTTTAATGGCTTCTGACATTCTTTTGTATAAGGCTCACTTAGTGCCTGTTGGTATCGATCAAGAACCTCATCTTGAAGTGGCCCGGGAAATTGCCAGAAAAATGAATCAAACTTATAAAACAACTTTTCCTGAACCGAAAAGATTTGCTACAGCTGGCGAATATATTCCTTCCCTTAAAGGTGAAGGCAAAATGAGTAAATCAGTTGAAGGTAGTTATATTAATCTGACAGACTCTCTTGATGAAATTGTCAAAAAAATCCGATCGGTACCAACTGCTGCTGTTGCTGGTGGTCCAATTATTGGTGGAATTAAAACTCTTTTTATATTGGCAAAAATATTTTTTGATGACAATACTTATAATTTTTACAAAAACCAATATCAAGATGGATCTTTAAAATTTGTTCAGTTAAAAGATGCCTTAGCCGAAAAGATTTTTGCTGAACTAAAACCTTTTCAAGAAAAAAGAAGATTAATTTCTCAGAATCAATCCTATGTGGACAAAGTCATAAAACAAGGTGCCCAAAAAGCCCAAATTGTCGCTGAAAAAACACTGCAAGAGGTTAAGGAAAAAATGGGGTTAATGTAAAAATTACTAAATCTTGCCGAATTTTGCCGGAATAAAAATTCTTTTCGGCTATCGCCTAGATCCTTCAGTTCCTCAGGATGACAAAAAAATAAAAATTTTCAGTTTAAAGTTTGAAGTTTGAAAACTTATAAGTTTTAAATGTTTGTTTGCCTGACCCATTTATGACGGATTGAACTGGAAACTAAAAACTGCGAACTTTCTTCTCCCTTAATTAATTAATTTCCTAATTTCTTAATTACTTTCATTTATTTATTTGTTTATTTATTTATTTGATTGTTTGATTATTCATTGTCATTATTCTTTATTCATTATTCATTATTATTTAATAATTATTAGACTTGATTTTTGGTAGAATAAATTTTATTATTTAAGTAAACGATTGTTCATTAAGATTAAAAATATGTATACTCCTTTAGCTGAAAAAATGCGGCCAAAAAGTTTAGATGATTTTATTGGCCAAGAACACCTTGTTGGCAAAAAAGGCCCAATTAATCAAATGCTTAAAAACAAAAAAATCTTTTCTATGATTTTTTGGGGTCCGCCTGGCTGTGGCAAAACTACTTTAGCTAAACTAATTGCCAAAAATCTCGAAGCCAACTTTATTTCTTTTTCAGCCGTCTCAGGTGAAGGAGTCACTGAAATAAGAAAAATTATCCAAAAAGCTAAAGACGATATTGGTCTATTTCAAAAACTAACTATTCTTTTTGTTGATGAAATTCATCATTTTAATAAATCTCAACAAAATATTTTTCTTCCCTTTATTGAGGAGGGAACAATTATTTTAATTGCCACCACTACTGAGAATCCTGGTTTTGAGATTATTCCCCCACTTCTTTCCCGCACTCAAACCTATGTTTTTTATCCATTAAATGATGGTGAAATAAAAAAAATTATCCAAAGAGCTTTGCAATTTTTTCCCAAATACAAAATTGACAAAAAAGCGATTGATTTTCTTGTCTCTTTATCCAATGGCGATGCTCGTTTTGTAATCAACACTATCGAAATCGCAACTAATATATCAAAAAATATCAATTTAGAAGTCATTAAACAAGCCATTCAGCAAAAACCAGCCTATTATGATAAAAAAGGTGATGGTCATTACGATACAATTTCTGCCTTTATTAAATCGATGCGAGGCGGTGATCCAGATGCCACTTTACACTACTTAGCCCGGATGATTAAAGCTGGTGAAGATCCCCTTTTTATTGCCAGAAGAATGGTAATTTTTGCCAGTGAAGATATTGGCAATGCTCAGCCAACCGCTTTAGTTTTGGCAACATCCTGTATGCAAGCAGTTCATATGATTGGTATGCCAGAGGCAAGTTTAATTTTAGCCCAAACTGCTACTTATTTAGCTACTGCTAAAAAATCAATTGCTTCATCGGTTGGCATTTGGGAAGCTTTAGCAGATTTAGAAAAAATTAATCCTGACCCCATCCCCCTTCATTTGCGCAACCCAGAAAATAAGTTAACGAAAAATTTAGGCTATGGCGCCGGTCATATTCGCTATCCTTGGCTCGTTGAAAAACAAACTGGCAAAAAAATCAACCAACAATATCTGCCCAATAATCTAAAAGGAAAAAAATATTATAAAATAGATTGGAAATAACTCATGATTTTACCAAATCACATCGCCATTATTCCTGATGGAAACCGTCGCTGGGCAAAGGAAAAAAATTTGCCAAAATTTGAGGGGCATCGCAAAGGTTTAGAAAACACTCTTAATCTAGGAAAATACTTAAGAAATCTTGGAGTTAAAATTTTTACTATCTGGGGATTTTCTACTGAAAATTGGCAAAGAGAAAGAAACGAAGTTAAATATTTAATGGATCTTTTTAAAAAGACAGTTGATCAATATCTGAAAGAGGCATTAAAAAATGAAATTCGTTTAATTCATCTTGGTCGAAAAGATCGATTTGATAATGAGTTAAAAGAAAAGATTATAAAAGCAGAAAAAGAAACAGAAAAATTTAGTAAGTATTATTTTTGTCTTGGTTTAGATTATGGTGGACAAGATGAAATCATTAGAATGATTAAAAAAATAAAAAAATATCGAGAAATTGATAAATCAATCATTGAAAAAAATCTTGACACAAAAGATCTGCCATATCCTTATCCTGATTTAATTATTCGAACTGGTGGGGAAAAAAGATTGTCTGGTTTTATGCTTTGGCAATCTGAATACAGTGAGCTATATTTTTCTAAAAAATATTTTCCTGATTTTAATGAAAAAGACCTTTATAAAGCTTTAAAAGATTATTCAAAAAGACAAAGAAGATTTGGCAAATAATTATTTTATTGATGTTCCTATTACTTTTTCACCAGTAAAATATCTTAAAAGACGATTATCTTTGTAACCATTAAAAATTAAAGTTTTTATCTTAAATTGTTTTGCTAATTTTAAGCTTTCTTCAATTTTGTGAATCATCCCACCACTAACATCATAACCTTGCGGTTTAAAAATAATTTTTCTTATTTGAGAAAAATTTTTTTCATTAATATTTTCAATAACATTTTGATTTTCATCATAAACGCCGTCTACATCAGCGCAATGGATAACCTTTTCAATACTAAATTTTTTATGCAACCTTTTAATTAATTCATAAAAAATTTTTTCTGTTGAATAAACAACTGAGTTTAATTTTTCATCAATAATCACATCGCCATAAACTAGAGGAATAATTTTTTGATTTAGTAATCCAACTATCTGATCAATTAATATTTTTTTAGTATTTTTATTTGAGGAAAAAATAAATGATGAGGGATGAATGGTAAAACAGTTAATTTTATTTTCAATTAATTTATCAACAATTATTTTATTTAATGTCAAAACTGAATAATGAATTTGCACAAGTCCTTCAGATGAAAAATTCACATAACCCATCTTAGTTTTATATTTTTCAGCATAAAAATGACCAAAAGAACCGGCACCATTACCAATAATAAAATATAAATCTTGGAATTGGCCAATGATATGTTTTAACTGAAAAATCAAGCCATCAATTATATCCTCATTTATTTTCAAAGGAGTTTTTTTATCAGTAATCAACCCACCGCCAAATTTTATAAAAACTAATTTTTTCATTAAAAAGTGCCATCGAGAGGATTCGAACCTCTGATCGTCCGCTTATGAAACGGCCGCTCTACCACTGAGCTACGATGGCTTTAAGACAAAAAAATAATCAAGTTATATTATATAATATAATTTACTTTTTATGACAAAAATTGATTTATCAATAATTATTATTTCTTTTAATACCAAGCAAATAACTAAAAATTGCCTTGATTCAATCAATCGTTCTTTATGGAAATCAAAAATAAAATATGAAATTATAGTAGTTGATAACGATTCTCATGATGGCTCAAAGGAGATGCTTGAGGAGTATGCAAAAAATAAATTAAATAAAACTATTTACATTCAAACAAATTCCAATTTAGGGTTTGGAAAAGGAAACAATTTAGCCGTTAAAAAAGCTCGAGGCAAATATATTCTTTTAATTAACTCTGATACCATTGTCTTAAATCGATCAATAGAAAAACTTTTTTATTTTTATATTGAAAATGAAGAAAAAGTCCATTTTTTAGGGCCAAAACTCCTAAATTCTGATCTAACACCTCAGCCATCAGCAGCTTATTTCTTCAGTTTACCAGTAGTTTTTGCTGCATTATTTTTAAGAGGTGACTATTGGGGATTAACTAGATTTTCACCAGATAAATTTTGCCAAGTTGATTGGGTTTCTGGTGCTTGTATTTTAACTAAAAAATCTTACTTTGAAAAACTTCAAGGATTTGATGAAAACATTTTTATGTATATGGAAGAAGTTGATCTTTTGTATCGGGCTAAAAAAATTGGTTTGAATACTTTTTTTTATCCTGAAGCTCAAATCATTCATTTAGGTAGTACTTCATCAAGAGGAAGAACTTATCCGATTATCCAAGTTTATAAAGGTTTTTTGTTTTTTTACAAAAAACATCATTCATTTATAAGTTTAATTTTTTTACATATTTTACTAAAAATAAAGGCATTAATTTCTTATTTTATTGGTAAAATATTAAATAACAAATATTTAACTGAAACTTATGGTAAAGCTTTTAGGCTTAATTAAAAAAATTGATGAAAATATTTTAAAAATTCTTTTAGCCGGATTTATTTTTTTTATTCCTTTATGGCCAAAACTACCTATTAAAACAATAAACTACACTTACATTGCTTTAAGACTTGATGATCTATATTTACTATTTTTAACAGTAATTTTTTTAATTCAATTGCTAAGAAAAAAAGTTTCTCTTGATAAAAATTATCTGATAATGTTTTTTCTTTATTGGTTTTTTGTTTTCTTATCAACTTTTTGGGGAATTTTTATTGGAAAAACGATTGAGTTCTATCATTTAGGTATTCTTCATGCTCTGCGTCGTATTGAATATATGATTGTTTTTTTTATCTCTTTATCTGTGATAAAAGACAAAAAAGATTTTTTTAAGTTTATTAACTTATTTTTCATCTCTATATGGATAGTTGTTTTGTATGGATTAGGACAAAAATTTTTAAACTTTCCTGCTGTTCAGACAATGAATCCAGAATTTGCTAAAGGTTATTTGCTTTATTTGACTCCTGAAGCACGAATTTCATCAACTTTTGCTGGTCATTATGATCTAGCATCATATATAGTTTTTTCGATTCCAATTATTTTGGCTTTTTATTTTTATTCTAACTCAAAAAAATATTTATCCCTCTTTATTCTAAGTTTAATTGTTTTAATATACACGGCCTCAAGAATTTCATTTGGCGCCTATATTATTGCTACTTTTTCTTTTTTAATTTTTTTAAAAAAATATCGCTTTGCTTTTTTTGTTATGATATTAACAGTTTTACTGATGTTAACTACTGGTGAATTAACCAAAAGATTTTTAAAAACATTTCAAATAAGAACAATTTTGGTAGATGAAAAAACTGGCGCTGTTTATATTGGTCAAAAAATCACCACTAAAGAACTACCAGCGGGCTCATTTTATGTCAAATTAAAAGATCAAGCACCTGTTTCAAACGATAATCTCAATCTATTTAAACAACAAATAATTCAAGAGAAAATTAAAGAAGCAACAATCTCAGGCAAAGTAATTGGTGAAAAAGAAATTGAAAAATATATTTCCACATTATCAGCGAATTTAAAACCGGTTAATACCGTAGTTTCGGATATTTCTTTTGCCACAAGACTTCAAGTTGAATGGCCAAGAGCAATTAATGCTTTCAAAAAAAATCCTTTACTTGGCACTGGCCCTTCATCAATCACTGAGGCAACTGACAATGATTATCTGCGCTGGTTAGGTGAAACTGGGATATTGGGTACTTTTACTTTTTTGTTTATTTTATTTAATTTTCTAAAAAAGGCTTTTTTTGAAATAAAAAATAAATTGGCAAAAAATAATTTGCCAATGATTGGTTTTACTTTTGGTCTAGGTGCTTTGTTAGTTAATGCAACTTACATTGATGTATTTGAGGCTTCAAAAGTCGCTTATACTTTTTGGCTTATTGCAGGATTATTTATTGGATATAAATTAAAAACTCTCAAAAACAAATGAAAAAAATTGATTGGTTGATTATAACTTTTTTATTGCTAATTGCTTTAATTTTTCGTTTATATAAAATTAATATTCCTCTGGCTGATTTTCATTCATGGCGCCAGGCAGATACTGCTGCAGTAGCTCGCAATTTCATCAATAATGGTTTTGATTTACTTCATCCTCAATATGATGATCTTTCAAATGTTCAGTCAGGAATCGATAATCCTCAAGGTTTAAGAATGGTAGAGTTTCCGCTTTATAATGCTCTTTTTGCTTATCTATTTAAACTATTTCCCTTTTTTACTCTTGAAGTTTGGGGAAGATTAACAACCATATTTTTTAGCTTAATAATAATTTTTATAATTTACTATTTAGTCTTAAATGAAAAAAATCGTTTAAGTGCTTTTTTTGCATCCTTTATATATGCTGTGTATCCTTTTTTTGTTTTTTATTCAAGAGTGATTTTACCGGAGACAACTGCTTTAGCTTTAGCAATGTTGGCAATTTTTTTTCTTTATATTTCAAATAATAAAAAAAATCTATTGCAAGTCTTATTTAGTATTTTATCTTTGATTTTCTTCTCTTTAAGTCTTTTAATCAAACCAACCACAATTTTTTTTATTTTTCCTCTTTTTTATTTATTTTTGAAAAGATATCAACTTAAAATTTTATTCAATCCTATTTTTTATTTATACTTTGTTTTAGCCGTAGCCCCAATGGTTTCCTGGAGATTATATATTCAAAATTTTCCTCAAGCAATTCCGGCAAATGAATGGCTAATCACAAGTATTAACACTGGTAATGGTCTGCAAAAAATTTTTTTCAAACCAGCATTTTTTCGCTGGATTTTTTTTGAAAGAATTAATAATTTAATCTTTGGTGGCTATTTAAGTGTTTTTTTTATTTTAGGAGTTTTTGCGAAAAATAAAAAATATTTTCTTTTTAGCTTTCTTTTATCGGTTCTGTCTTATTTATTTGTTTTTCAGGGTGGCAATGTTCAACATGATTATTATCAAACATTGATTTTGCCAACTTTAGCAATTTTTTCTGGCTTGGGAATTAATTTTGTTTTTGAAAATAAAAAAATTATTAATCAATTTCTAGCAATCATCATTACTTTTTTTATAATTAGCTATTCTTGGTTTATTTCATATTACTTAGTAAAAGATCATTACCATTACTCACAAGAATTAATCCAACAGGCCAATATCTTAAAAAGTCTAACTTCACCTGAGGATAAAATCATTACTGACAGAATGGGCGACACCACTTTGCTTTATCTATCTGAAAGACGTGGTGCCCCAGCCATCTATAAAGATCCCAAAGATCTTAAAAATTTAGGATATAAATATTTAATTACTTCAAACAAGCAAGAGATTGAAAACTTAAAGAATACCTATAAAATAATTTTTGAAAACGATAAATTTGTCATTTTTCAACTATGAAAATCTTGATGCTTACTCCTTATGTTCCCTATCCTCCTTCCTCTGGCGGTCAAGTGCGCACTTATAATCTTTTAAAATATCTTTCAAAAAATAATCAAATCACTCTTGTTTGTTTGTATAAAAATCCGCAAGAAAAAAAATACTTTGAAAATCTAAAACCTTACTGTCAAAAAATATATTTTTGTCAGCGCTCACCTCATCCCTGGACAATAAAAAATATCTTTAAGGCTCTTTTTACTACCAAACCATTTTTAATTGTCAGAAATTATTCAGCTGAAGCAGAAAATCTTTTAAAGAAGATTTTAACGAAAAACTCTTTTGATATCATTCATGCTGAGACTTTTTACATTATGCCCCATCTACCAAAAACCGATATTCCAATTTTTTTGGTGGAGCAAACCATTGAGTATCAAGTTTATCAGCATTTTGTTGAAACATTACCATTTTTTATCCGACCTCTTTTTGCTATTGATATTTTTAAATTAAAATATTGGGAAAAACAATACTGGAAAAAAGCTACTCAAGTAGGTACAGTTTGTGAAAATGATCGAAAAATAATCAGCTCTTTGGAAAAAAATATCAAACCAGTGATTATCCCCAATGGCGCTGGCGATGATATGATTGTTGAAAAATTAACAGAAAAAAAATTAACAAAACCAACTGTCATTTTTCAAGGAAATTTTTTATGGTTGCAAAATACTGAGGCTGCTAAATATTTAATTAAAAATATAATTCCATTAGCTCAAAAAAAACTTCCGGAAATAAAATTTATCATTGCTGGTCAAAATGCTTTTAAAAAATTAGGAAAGAATAACCACCCTAATCAAAATCTCGAAATTATTGATATTGGTTCTGATCAAACTAACTTAGTGAAAAAACTATATCAAAAAGCATCGGTTTTTATTGCCCCAATCTTTGGTCCGGGCGGCACCCGTTTAAAGATTTTGGCAGCCATGGCCTCAGGTATCCCAGTAATCTCAACGCCAACAGGAATAAGTGGTTTGGATCTTAAAGACAATGACAATGTTCTTATTGCTCAAACTCCAGAAGAGTTTATAAAGGCTATCAAAAAAGTGATCAATAATAAAAATCTTTATCAAAAAATCAGAAAAAATGCTTACTCACTAATAAAAGAAAAATACAACTGGCAAACAATTGCTAAAAAACTTGAGTTGGTCTATAATAATATCAAATCATATGATAATCGGTGTTGATGGTAATGAAGCTAATGTAAAAGAAAGAGTTGGTGTATCAAATTACACTTTAAACATTTTAAGATATTTTAAGAAAAAAGCCGATAAACAAACTCAGTTTATAGTTTTTCTAAAAAATAATCCATTAGCTGATTTACCAAAAGAAAATAAATTTTTTAAATATGAAGTCATTACTGGTAATTTTTTATGGTCACAAATTTTTTTACCAATCAGACTTTATCTTAAAAAAGACATCGACGTTTTTTTCTCACCGGCACATTATCTTCCTAGATTTTGCCCGTACCCAAGTGTTGTCACTATTCATGATCTTTCTTTTCTTTATTATCCTCAAGATTTTTTAAAGAAAGATCTTTTTCAACTAAAAAATTGGACTAAATATTCAGTGAAAAAAGCCAAAAAAATCATCGCCGTCTCCAATACTACCAAAAAAGATATTGTCAAATCTTACCAAATCGCTCCTGAAAAAATTGAAGTGGTTTATAATGGATATGAAAAAAATATTAAACATAAAGAACCAGATTTTAAAATTGACAACTACTCTGATCCCTATATTTTATACGTTGGCACCTTGCAACCAAGAAAAAATATTATTACTTTAATTAAAGCCTTTGATCAATTCAAAAAAATCTATCCAAAATTTAAATTAATTATTGCTGGAAAAAAAGGCTGGCTTTATAAAAAAATTTTTCAAATGGTTTCTGATTTAGGTTTAGAAAAAGAAGTTTATTTTACTGATTATGTCACTGATAATCAATTACTTTTTCTTTATCAAAATGCTTTTTGCTTAGTTTTTCCTTCATTTTATGAGGGCTTTGGCATTCCTCTACTTGAGGCAATGAGTTTTGGCTGCCCTGTTATTTCTTCATTTGCCTCATCTCTGCCTGAGATTGGTGCTGATGCTTGCCTTTATTTTGATCCAAATAATCATTATGATTTACTTGAAAAATTAAAGACTCTAAAAGAAAACTCAAGCTTAAGAAAAGAGCTTATTAATAAAGGAAAAAAAAGAGTCAAAGAATTTTCATGGAAAAATTGTGGTGAAAAAACTTTAGAAATAATAAAAAGTTGTGTTTAAAATAAATAATCAAAACCAAAAACCATCCTAAATATGCAACATCCTTTACAATCTTCATTTTGGGAAAAAGCTCGTCAACAAATGGGTATTAAAACTGTAAGAATTAATAATTATCTTTTAACAGTTCATCAAATTCCATACACTCTATTTAAAATTGGTTATTTAGCTCGCTCAAAATCGCCTGATAAAAATACCTTGGAAAAACTTTATCAATATGGCAAAGAAAACAACTTAATTTTTATAAAAATTGAGCCTTACGAAAAACAATCTAAATCTTTTAAAATTGAAGATTTAAAATTAAAAATAATTCCCTCTCCTCATCCACTTTTTCCAAAATGGACACAAATTTTGGATTTGGAAAACAAGACTGAAGAGGAGTTATTAAAATCGTTTCATCCAAAAACCCGCTATAACATCCGCTTGGCTCAAAAAAAAGGAGTTATTGTTAAAGAAATGTCAAATGATCAAGGTTTTGAGATTTTTACTAAACTTTACTTTGCCACATGTCGTCGCCAACGATATCGTGGTCATAATTACCAATATCACAAAATTGTCTGGGAAAATCTCAAAAATAACATTGCTCATATTTTAATTGCTTTATATAAAGATGAGCCGCTGGCTGCTTATCAAATCTGGCTTTATGATGATGTTGCTTATTATGTCTATGGCGGAAGCTCGCAAAAACTCAGAAACTTTATGGGAGCAAATTTACTGATGTGGGAAGCAATAAAGTTTGCAAAAAATCACGGAGCGAAAAAATTTGATTTTTGGGGGTCACTGCCACCAAACTATGATCAATCTCATCCTTGGGCTGGCTTTACTCGTTTTAAGCAAGGCTACGGCGGAAAATTTGTTGAGATGGTAGGGAGCTTTGATTTAATTATTAATCCCTTTTTTTATTCTCTTTATAATTTTATTTTCAAAATTAGAGAATTTCTTTTAAAGATCTTTTAAAGCCACTTTAATTACCTCATCCATATGGCTAACAAAAACAAACTTTAAATCTTTTAAAACATATTTAGGAATGTCTTCTAAATCTTTTTTATTATCCTTTGGTAAAATCACAGTTTTTATTCCAGCTCGATGAGCAGCAATGACTTTTTCTTTCACTCCACCAATCTCCAGCGCTCGACCCCTTAAGGTTATCTCGCCAGTCATAGCCACGGTTCTTTTTGTTGGCTTTTTGGTCAATGCCGAAAGCATCGCTGTAGCAATGGCCAGACCAGCTGATGGCCCATCTTTTGGCACAGCTCCCTCTGGCACATGAACATGAATATCAATTTTATGAAAAAAATCTTTTGCTAAACCAAATTTATCATACCGAGCTCGAATATATGACAAAGCTGCCTGACATGACTCTTTCATCACCTCACCCAAATGACCAGTTAATGTCAGATTACCTTTTCCTGGCATTACTGCCACTTCAATAAAAAGAATATCGCCTCCAGCTTGAGTCCAAGCTAAGCCAGTGGAAATACCGATTGTATCTTTTTCCTCAATCATTTGTGAAGAATATTTATAAGGACCTAAATAATGAGAAATGTCCTTAGCAGTTACTTTTTTGCGAGTAATTTTTTTCTCAATTATCTCTCGAGTAATTTTTCTAAAAATGGTTGCAATTTGTCTTTCCAACTCTCTTACTCCAGCTTCCCTGGTATATCGACGAATGATTTCTTTAATTGCTTTATCATCGATATCAGCCTCTTTCTTATCAAGACTATGATTTTCGCGTTGTTTTTTGATTAAATAGTCTTTGGCAATGTGAAACTTTTCATCTTCTGTGTAACCTGGGAAATGTATCACCTCTAGCCTATCCAAAAGAGCTGAAGGAATCGTATCTAAAATATTGGCAGTAGTAATAAAAAAAACATCAGATAAATCAAATGGAACCTCTAAATAATGATCAGAAAAAGAATGATTTTGTTCAGGATCAAGCGCCTCAAGCAAAGCGGCTGATGGATCACCACGATAATCTCTTCCCACCTTATCAATCTCATCAAGCATAAAGACTGGATTTTTGGTTTTTGCCTCTTTTATCCCTTGAATGATGCGCCCCGGTAAAGCGCCAACATAAGTGCGTCTGTGACCACGGATCTCTGCTTCATCTCTTATTCCACCAAGTGAAACTTTAACAAACTTTCTTCCTAAAGCTCGAGCAATTGAGCGACCCAAAGATGTTTTTCCCACTCCAGGTGGTCCAACAAAACATAAAATTGTTGGCTGTCTGTCTTTTTTCTTTTTTCTTTTGCCCATCTCCATCACTGCCAAATACTCCAAAATCCTCTCTTTAATCTTTTTTAAACCATAGTGATCTTCATCTAAAATTTTCTGCGCTTCTTTGATATCAATGTTATTGGGTGAATAAACTGACCAAGGCAGCTCAACTAACCAATCTAAATAAGTGCGAATGTATGAGGTTTCTGGATTAAATTGAGACATCTGTCTTAATCTTTTAAGTTCTTTTAAGGCTTTTTCCTCGACTTCTTTTGGCATCTTGGCTTTTTTAATTTTTGTCTCATACTCATCAACCTCTTTTTTATCTTCTTTTTCGCCAAGTTCCTCCTCAATTGTCCTCATTTTTTCCCGTAAAATACTTTCTTTTATACCCTGCTCAAACTTTTTCTGAGTTTTTGAGGCTAATTGATGTTCAATCTCCAAAACCTTTACTTCTTTATTAATCAACTCAACCTCTTTACTTAATCTCTTTTTAAGATTAGTTTCCTCAAGTAAGGCTTGTCTTTCTTCAGGTTTTATATCTAAAATAACTGCAATTTGATTGGAAAAAGTTAGATCATCAGTTTTATTTAAAATGTTCATCAAAAAAATAAAATCAACGGTTTTTCCCAAATTAATAGCTTTTTTCACTTGATCAGAGATATATTTAACCATCGCCTCAACCTCCTCATCCTTAACGACTTCATCTTTAATCACTTCATACTTAGCCTCAAAAAAATCTTTATTGTCGGTGAATGATATTATCTTAACTTTATTCAATCCTTTAACTAAAGCACTAATCTCACCCCGCTCACCAACTGATGTTTTATCAATTAAAACTAGAACTCCAATCTTGTAAAGATCATCTTCTTTGGGATTGTCTTGAGAAGGATTTTTCTGAAGAAGCAAAATCATTTTTTTATCCTTTTTTAAGGCGGCATTGACAGCATTAATGCTTTTCTGACGGCCAAAAATCAAAACATTTTCTGTCCCAGGAAAAACAATTCCGTCTCGCACAGCTGCCACTGGATAAATAGATTGTTCTGATGATCCAATTAAAAATGCCATATATATTAGCAGTTTAACATATTAATTGCTAATTGTCAAGTCTATTTACTATAGGATTTTTTATAAAGTAATCTACCTATTAAAACTTTCTAAAGATAAATTATTGTTCAATAAAATTTAACTTATTTATTTATAAGCAACAATCAAATCATCATAACTTAAAAAAATTTTTTTGTCAACTAATGCTTGGTCTTCATTTATTTGGCTTAATTGTTGATGATATGCTGGTCTGTCAACTTGATAAATCACTCCCAAAGGAAATTTTTCTTCCTCGGGCTCCAATGCTTTTTCAAGAGCTTGTTTTTTATCATCTTTTTTATAATCATCTGGCAATTTATAAACTCTTTTTAAATAATATTGATAGGTGTTGACTTTATTAAAAGTTACGCATGGCTGCAAAACATTGATCAAAGAAAATCCATGGTGATTAATTCCGGCTTTTATCATTGCCACCAGATGATTGAGATCACCAGCAAAAGCCTGAGCAACAAAGGTAGCTCCTTGAGTGATGGCTAAAGCCAATGGATTTACTGGTGTTTCAATTAAACCAAATGGAGTTGATTTTGACCGAAAACCTTTAGGTGAGGTTGGTGCAGATTGACCAGTGGTTAAGCCATATACTCGATTGTCATGGACAATGACTGTAATATCATGATTACCACGACAGGCATGAATAAGATGATTACCACCTTCGCCATAACAATCGCCATCGCCAACTACTGCTAAAACTGGAAGTTTATGATTGGCTAATTTTATGCCAATGGCGTTGGGAATGGCTCGACCATGAAGAGAATGCAAAGCATAAGCATTTAAAAAATCATTCATATTGCCAGAGCAACCAATACCAAAAACAACCGCCACTTGATCTGGTGAATAATTTAGCGAAACTAATGCTTGTTTTATCGCCATCCCAATCCCCCAATCACCACATCCCGGACACCAGGTTGGTTGATATCCAGTAAAATCTTTAACTGTTGCCATAATCATTTAACATCTAATTTTTAACTTTTCTAACAATCTCCTCTACCTCAATGGGCCTTCCATCATAACGCAATATTTTTTCTTTAATCTCAACTCCTGTTTCCATCT
>JBNASR010000002.1:0-22645 GCA_049717425.1 Microgenomates group bacterium
TCCTGGTGGCAACTATATTTCTTTTTCAGCGTTGGTTGCTGTTGGTGATCGCAATGGTCAAGTTGGAATTGGTTTGGGAAGAGCGCTTGAGGTACCACCAGCGATTCAAAAAGCTATCAATTATGCAAAAAAACACCTAATAAAAGTTCCTATCAAAAACAAAACTATTCCTCATCAGATAAAAATTAAATATAAAGCTGCAAAAATTTTGATTAAACCAGCACCTGAAGGAACAGGTTTAAAGGTTGGTAGTGTTGGCCGAGTTTTACTTGATTTGGCAGGTATTGAAAACGCCTCAGGAAAAATTATTGGCTCAAGAAATCAAATTGTAAATACTTATGCTTTTATTAAAGCATTAAAAAAGTTAAAAAAAATATAAATTTATGATAAACTTTTTAAGTCAATTACCAAGGTTGGTTTTTGGTCGAAAAAAAAGATTAGGTCGAGGTTTAGGTAGTGGTAAAGGTGCAAAATCAGGCCGAGGAATTACTCGACATCAAAAAGCTCGTGAAGATATTCCACTTCATTTTGAAGGTGGTCAAGGTAGAATGGTAAAAAGATTTCCTCTTCTTCGAGGTAAAGGAAAAAACAAACCAAAAATAAGCAAAAAATTAAAAAAGAAATTGTTTTATGAAAAAAATACTCGAAAAAATTAATCAGATTTTTCAAGATCAACAGTTAAGAAAAAAAGTAATATTTACTTTATTTATTTTTTTAGCCTTTAGGTTTTTTGCTTTTTTACCAGTGCCAATTATTGATCTAAATAGACTTCGTGCTCTGTTTGCTGGAAATCAATTTTTATCGCTATTGGATATTTTTTCAGGTGGAACTTTAATCAATTTTTCAGTGATGGCTTTAGGTTTAAACCCTTATATTAATGCCTCAATTGTTTTGCAACTTTTGACTGTGATTATTCCATCACTTGAGGCATTGTCAAAAGAAGGTGAATATGGAAAATTTAAAATTAATCAATATACGCGATTGTTAACTTTGCCCTTAACAATAATTCAAGCAATTGGAATTTTTATTTTTCTAAACAATCAAAAAATTATCACCACTGTGTCGCCTCTGGAGTTTTTTTCTTTTATTTTAACATTGATGGCTGGAACTTTTATTTTAGTTTGGTTTGGTGAGTTAATTTCTGAATATGGTTTAGGTAATGGTGTTTCTTTATTGATTTTTGCTGGAATTGTTGGTCGTTTACCAGTAGTTATTTCCAAGACATCAACTATTATCAATCAAGAAACAGTTTTTAATTTTATAATTTTTTTAGTTTTATCTTTAATTGTTATCAGTTCAATCGTTTTTATAAATGAGGCAGTAAGAAAAATTCCTGTTTATTATGCCAAAAGAATTAAAGGAAATCGTGTTTATCAAGCAGCCTCAAATTTTTTACCATTAAAGTTAAATCAAGCTGGAGTGATTCCAATTATCTTTGCCGTCTCTTTTGTTCTTTTTCCCCAGTTAATTGGTAATTTTTTGGTTAATCTTAAAAACAAGACTTTAGTTTCAATTGGAAAATTTTTAGTGATATTTTTTTCACCAACTGGTTTTTTCTATAATTTTATTTATTTTTTACTGGTGGTTGCTTTTACATATTTTTATACAATGGTAGTTTTTAATCCACAAAAAATTAGCGATGAGATTCAAAAACACGGTGGTTTTATTCCTGGCATTAGACCAGGTACAGCTACAAAACAGTATTTGGAAAAAGTTTTATATAGAATCACAAGCGTTGGGGCGATATTTTTAGGTTTTATTGCTATTTTGCCAGTTTTAATCTCAAAGATTACTGGATTAAATAATTTAGTTATTGGTGGGACTGGAATTTTAATTGTTGTTTCAGTGATTTTGGAGACTTATAAGATGATTGAGGCTCAATTAGTTATGAAAAACTATGATAAGTTTGTAAGATAAAGAATAACGATTATAATTGTTATAAATTTTATAAATATTATAAATATCATATGGCAAAAAAAGGTTCAAGAATATTAATTGGTTTAGTTTGTCAGGTATGTCAGTCAGTCAATTACGTCTCTGAAAAAAATAAAATCAACACAACAACACAATTACAGTTAAAAAAATACTGTCGCAAATGTAGAAAGCATACAGAACATAAAGAAACAAAAAAATTAGATTAATATTTTTAAAATAAAATTTTATGAAACTAGTTTTAATCGGTATTCAAGGCTCAGGAAAATCCACACAAGGTAATTTATTATCAAAACAGCTTGATATTCCTTATCTTTCAACTGGTCATATTTTTCGCCAGTTAGCTAAAGAAAAAACTAAGTTAGGCCAGTACATCAAATTAGTAATTAATTCAGGTCTGTTGGTTCCTGATGATAAAACTATTGAAATAGTTAATAATTATTTAAAACGACCAGAATATAAAAAAGGATATATCTTAGATGGTTTTCCTCGAACCTTAAATCAAGCAGAAAAATTTGTTAATAATGTTGATAAAGTTATATATTTAGATATCCCAGAAAAAGAAGCTATCTATCGTCTAGTTTATCGAAATAGTGAAGGTCGAGAAGATGAAACAATTCCAGCGATTAAAAAAAGAATTGAAGCATTCAAAAAATTTACTTTGCCAGTATTAGATTATTATCGTCGTAAAGGTAAATTGATTGAAATTGATGGCACTCAATCAATAAAAGAAGTTAATGAAGAAATTTTAAAACATTTAGGAAAACAAATTATCAAAAATAAACTTCATAATTGGTCGGTGACTAAGAAAAAAATTGTTGCTATTGTTGGTTTGCCTGGCGCAGGTAAATCAGAAGCCGCCACATATTTTAAACAAAAGAAAATTCCAGTAGTATCATTTGGACAAATTATTAATGAGTTAGTTGAAAAAAAAGGTTTATCACATACTGAAGAAAATCATCAAAAAATAAGAACTGAGATCAGAAAAAAATATGGTATGGAGGCAATGGCGATTTTAAATGAAGATAAAATAAAAAAAGCTTTAGAAAAAAATATGATTGTGATTATAGATGGTTTAAGAAGTTGGGAAGAATATTTGTATTTAAGAAAAAAATTTAAAAATTTAGAGATATATTTGGTAGCAATTTATGCTGATAAACAACTGCGTTGGCAAAGATTATCTCAAAGAAAAGATCGAAATAAGCTTTATGGTGAAAAAAGAGATATTGATGAGTTAATTGGAATTAATATGGCACCAACAATCGCTTATGCTGATTTTTTAATTAAAAATAATTTTTCTTTAGAGGATTTTCATGATAAGTTAGAAGAAGTTTATAGAATTATTTATTATTCAAAATGATAGATCTTAAAACTGATGAAGAAATAAAAATAATGGCTGAAGGTGGGAAAAAACTAAGAAAAGTAGTTGAGAAATTATTAAAAAGAATAAAGCCTGGAATGACAACTTTAGCGATTGATCAAGAAGCCGAAAAATTGATTGAACAAGAAGAGGGAAAACCATCTTTTAAAACCGTTAAAGGATATCATTGGACAACTTGCTTACCGGTAAATGAACAAGTTGTTCACACACCGCCATCGAGTCGAGTTTTAAAAAATGGTGATCTTTTAACTTTAGATATTGGATTTTATTTTAAAGGTTATCATACTGATTACGCGACTACATTTGTAGTTGGTAATAATACTGATAAGAAAATAAATTATTTTTTAGAAGTTGGCAAAAGGACACTAAAAAAAGCAATTGACCAAGCAAAAGTTGGTTATAGGCTTGGAGATATCTCTGAAGTTATTGAAAAAAATATTTATCAAGCAGGTTTTTTTATTTTAAAAGATTTAACTGGTCATGGAATTGGTAAACAATTACATGAAGATCCTTATGTTTTTAATTATCAAGAGAGACCAAAAGAAAAGACCTTATTGATTAAGCCTGGTTTGACAATTGCTATTGAAGTAATTTACTCAATGGGAACAGAAGAAATAGCATATGAAAAAGATGATAATTGGTCAATTATAAGTAAAGATAAGAGTTTAACAGCTTGTTTTGAACATACAGTGGCAGTAACTAAAGATGGTCCATTAGTTTTAACTTAAAAAATCAATTGTCATAATTGATATTTTTATGATAAAATATAATTTTTATGAAAGATAATGTAGTTATTGTTGAGGGTGAAGTAGTTGAGAATTTACCAAACACGTTATTTAAAGTTAAATTATTTAATTCAGAAAAAATAATTTTGTGTTATTTATCAGGAAAAATGAGAAAAAATTATATTAAAATTTTACCTGGTGATAAAGTAAAAGTTGAGATGACCCCTTATGATTTAAATCGAGGGAGGATAATTTATCGAATATGAAAGTTGTTGCCTCATTAAAAAAAATTTGTCCAAAATGTCAAATGGTTAAACGAAAAGGCAGATTATATATTATTTGTTCTAATGTTAAACATAAACAAAAACAGGCTTAAATAATATGGTGAGAATTTTTGGTGTGACACTACCAGATGATAAACGAATTGATTATGCTTTAACTTTGCTTTATGGCATAGGTTGGAAAAATGTTTATCAAGTATTATCACAGGCCAATATTGAACCTAAAAGAAAAGTAAAAGAAATCACTGAAGAAGAGCTTAAAAAAATTGTTGAGGTAATTGACAAAAATTTTAAAGTTGAAGGTGATTTAAAAGAAGAAGTGATTGGAAATATTAAAAGATTAAAAGAAATTGGAAGTTATCGAGGCTTAAGACACGCAAAAGGTTTGCCAGTTAGAGGACAAAGAACAAAGTCTAATGCCCGAACCAAAAGAGGTAAGCGAAAGACAGTTGGCGCTTTAAGAAAAGAGGCTTGGGCAAAACTTGAAGCTAATAAAGCTGCAAGTCAATCAAAAGAAAGTTCAACTAAAAAATAATTATGGCAAAAAAACAAACAAAAAAAATTGTTGAAAAAGGACGAATTTATATTACAGCTACTTTTAACAATACCATTATTACTATTACTGATGAAAATGGTAATCCTATTATTGTTGAATCATGTGGTAAACATGGATTTTCAGGAACAAGAAAGTCGACCCCTCATGCTGCTACTGTGACCACAGAAGCTGCTTTAAAAAAAGCTATGGAAGAACATAACTTATCATCAGTTGATATTTTTATCAAAGGTATTGGCCCTGGAAGGGAAGCTGCTTTAAGAGCGATAAAAGGATCTAAAATTGACGTTAATCGAATTATTGATGTGACGCCGATTCCTCACAATGGAGTCAGGCCACCAAAACTAAGGCGAGTTTAAAAGTTTTATATATTCAAAGCTTAAAAATTAAAATGAGATACATTGGACCAAAAAATCGATTATCAAGAAGGGTAAATTTTGATTTGGGTTTAAAAACCACAGGGACTAAATCTCATGCTCGTTTGTTAAAAAAATTAAATATTCCACCTGGGCAGCATGGAGCAAAAAAAAATAAAAAACTTTCAGAAAGAGCAATCCAATTACTTGAAAAACAAAAATTAAAATATATGTTTGGAATTTCTGAAAAACAACTTAAAAATTATTTTAAGAAAGCTAGTACTAAAAAAGGAAATACTGCTTTATTTTTGGCAGAATATTTAGAAAGGAGATTAGATAATATTGTTTATCGATTAGGTTTTGCTCCAACTCGAGCCACAGCCAGACAATTAGTTTCTCATGGTCATATTTTAGTTAATGATAAAAAAATTAAAATTGCCTCTTATCAAGTAAAAAATAATGATATAATTTCTTTTTCCAATGAAAAAATTGAAAAAGTTCCTTATATTGAAAAAGTGTTAAATGACAAAAATATTATTATTCCCTCTTGGTTGGAAAGAAAGAATGGTGTGGGAAAATTAATTACCACACCTGATAATCAGGAAATTGCTAAACAAATTAATTTAAGATTAATAATTGAATATTATTCTCGTTAGTTATAATTTTATTTTAATTTTATTATGCTAAAACCACAATTTTTTACTCAAATTCAAGAGGAGGGTAATTATGGAAAATTTATTATTGGGCCTTTACCCTTAAGTTTTGGTCAGAGTATGGGTCATAGTTTAAGAAGAACCCTTCTCTCTTCACTAAAAGGGGCAGCCATAACTCAAGTTAAAATTGAAGGTGTTTCCCATATTTTTTCAACAATCTCAGGAGTTAAAGAGTCAGTTTTAGAAATGATTCTGAATTTGAAGCAATTGAGATTTGATGTTAAAGATGGTGGTCCTTTTAAGATTAATTTAAATGTTAAAGGTTCAAAAAAAGTTTTTGCTAAAGATTTTCAAGGTGAGATTAAGCCAATTAATAAAGATTTATATATCGCAGAGATTACTGATGATAAAGTGGAACTGGCAATTGAGGCAATTGTTGAAATTGGATATGGCTATATTAGCGCTGAAGAAAAAGAAGATAAAAAAACTGGTTATATTGCTGTTGATGCTTTTTTTTCACCGATTAAAAAAGTTAATTTTAAGGTGGAAGAAACAAGAGTTGGTAGAAAAGCTGATTTTGAAAAATTGATTTTGGAAATTTGGACTGATGGTAGCATTAATCCCAGAAATGCATTAAAAGATGCTAGTGATTTATTGGCCGAATATTTTAACTATCTTTTGTCAGGAAAAGATGAGTTTGTTAAATCAAAAGAAAAGACAACTAAAGACTTAGAACAAGAAAAAATTGATAAAAAATTTTATGAGATTATTATTGATGAGCTTAATTTACCTTCAAGAGTGATTAATGCTTTGCTTCGTGAAAAAATAGAAACAATCGCTGATTTGATTAAAGCAGGTAGGGAAAAATTAGTTAATATGAAAGGGGTTGGAAAAAAATCTATTGAATTAATTGAGGCAGAGTTGAAAAAAATGAATATCGAAATATGAAACATCAACAAAAAAAGATAAAATTTAATTTTGGTTATGATGCCAACAGAATGTTGGTAAAAAAATTAGTGGTTAATTTTTTAAATCATGGATATCTGGAAACAACAGAAAAAAAAGCAAAAGTTTTAAAACAGGTAATTGAGAGATTAGTAAGTAAGATGAAGATTAAAACTAATGCTAATAAAAATTATTTATTAAGATACTTATCTAAAACAAAGTTAGTTGATGAGTGCTTTGAGGTAATTGGACCAGCACTGGCAAATGTTAACGGTGGATATGTAAGAATAGTTAAAAAACAGGAGCGAAGTGGTGATGGCGCTAAATTAGCAAAAATTGAATGGGCTTATCCTGTGGTAAAAAAAGAAATAGTGAAAAAAGATGGATCTAAAAAAAATGTTAAAAAAGTTAAAGATGTAAAAAC
Organism: Microgenomates group bacterium; assembly: GCA_049717425.1. Taxonomy (GTDB): domain Bacteria; phylum Patescibacteriota; class Microgenomatia; order UBA1406; family GWC2-37-13; genus GWC2-37-13. The sequence goes on from JBNASR010000002.1 coordinate 7,251, forward strand.
CAATGAGAAATCTAAGTAAACAGACTAATCCTGTAAAAGTCAAAAATATCAAAAGAGAATGGCATTTGATTGATGTTTCAAATCAAATTTTAGGTAGAATTGCTTCTAAAATTGCTTATTTTTTACAAGGAAAAAATAAGGTTAATTATGTACCTTATTTAGATAGTGGTGATTATGTTGTTGTTATTAATGCTCAAAAAATAAAAGTTACTGGCCGAAAAGCAAAAGATAAAATTTATACCCATTATTCTGGCTATCCAGGAGGTTTAAAAGAGATCAATTTTGAACAATTGTTAGAAAAAAAACCTGAAGAAATTATTAGGCGAGCCGTTTCTGGGATGTTACCGAAAAATAAATTTAGAGATCAAAGATTAAAAAGGCTTTTTATTTATAAAGACGATAATCATCCTTATAAAGGTAAATTTGATAAAAAATAAAAGTTTATTTTTTAAAAATGGTAAAACAAATAAAAAATCTTGAATATTATGAGGCAGTTGGTCGAAGAAAAAAAGCGATTGCTAGAGTAAGATTGTATATAAAGTCAAAAAGTCTCAAAAAAGGTGATTTTATGATAAATAATCATCCTTTGGATAAAGTCTATTTAGAATCATATAAAAAAGATTTTATTTTAAAACCGTTATCAATTACTGATAATTTGAATCGTTTTGCTATATCAGTGATAGTTAAAGGTGGTGGAATAACTGGACAAATGGAGGCTATTGTTCATGGTTTAGCAAGAGCTTTAGTATTAGTTGATGAAAATTATAAGCCAATATTGAAAAAATTTGGTTTTCTGACCCGTGATCCAAGAAAAAAAGAAAGAAGAAAAGTTGGTACTGGTGGAAAAGCTAGAAGAGAAAAACAATCGCCAAAGCGTTAATTTGAAAATATTTTTTATGAAGTTACTCTCAATTGTAATTGTTTCCTTTAATACTAAAAATATTACCAAAAAGTGTCTTATTTATCTAAAAAATAATTTTAAAAAATACCCGATATCTTATGAAGTTATTGTTGTTGATAATGGCTCAAAAGATGGTAGTGTTGAGATGTTAAAAAAAATGAGAAATAAATGGAAAGAGTTAAAATTAATTATTTCAAAAACAAATTTAGGCTTTTGTAAGGGAAATAACTTAGGTTTAAAAAAAGCTAATGGAAAATATATCTTATATCTAAATTCAGATGTAATGGTAAAAGACTTAGATTTTAATGATTTAATTAATATTATAGAAAGATATCCGCGAGTTGGCGCTTTAACAGTAAAATTAATTTTACCTATAGGCGGTATTGATCCAGCTTCTCATCGTGGTTTTCCAACGTTATGGCGATCATTTTGTTATTTTTCAGGATTAGAAAAAATATTTTTTAAAATTCCCTTATTAAACAGAATTTTTGGTGGTTATCATCTCGCCCATTTAAATATTAATCAAATTCATGAAATCGAGTCAGGAACTGGAGCTTTTTTATTTGTGAGAAAAGAAATTTTAGATAAAATTGGTGGTTTTGATGAGGATTATTTTGCTTATGGAGAAGATATAGAAATGGCTTGGCAAATTAAACAATTAGGTTATACAATACTTTATTATCCTTTATGGGAAGTATTGCATTTGAAGTCAATGTCTGGATTAAAAAAAGGAGATAAGGTTATTCGAAAAAAAACTAGTTTTTATTTTTATGATTCAATGAAGATCTTTTTTAAAAAGCATTACGCAGATAAATATCCATGGTTTATTAACAAGTTAGTATATCTGGCAATTGATTTTAAAAAATTTATTGATAATCGATGAAAAGAATTGGTATTGATGCTAGATTGTATTCTCAGACAGGAGTTGGCACATATTTAAATAATCTTCTTTTTTATCTTGATAAGAGTGATTTAAAAAATAAAAAAATTTATGTTTATTTATTAAAAAAAGATTTTGATTTAGTTCATTTTAAAAATAAAAGCATCATTAAAAAAATTGCTGATTATAAGTGGCATAGTTTTTCAGAGCAAATTGGTTTTTTATTAACGCTATTAAAAGACAATTTAGATTTAGTTCATTTTACTTATTTTACTTTTCCGATTTTATACCCAAAAAAATTTATTTTAACAGTTCATGATTTAACACCAATATTGTTTAAAACCGGAAAAGCCTCAACTAAAAACAAATTTGTATATTATTTCAAACATTTTATTTTCAAAATTTTTTTTGCCTTATCAATAAAAAGAGCCAGTATTATTATTACTCCAACAAAAACTGTTAAAAATCAATTAAATGATTATTTTAAAAATAAATTTAATAAAAAAGTTGTAGTTACTTATGAAGGTGTCAGTTTTCATATTTTTAACTCAATTAAAAAAATAAGAAATTATTCAAAATTTGATTTTAAAAAATTTTTTTTATATGTTGGTAACTTTTATCCTCATAAAAATGTTGAAAATTTGCTTTACGCTTTCTTAAAAATTAAAGGAAATTATCAATTAGTTTTAATTGGTCCTGAAGACTTTTTTACTCAAAGAATAGAAAGATTAATTAAAAAATTATCTGATCCAAGAATTTATCTTATTAAAAACTTAACCCAAGGGCAAATAGCTTGGTTTTATAAAAATTGTTTAGCTTTAATCCATCCTTCATTATCTGAAGGTTTTGGTTTAACCTTAGTTGAAGCTGCTTATTTTAATAAGCCTATTTTAGCATCTGATATTCCTGTTTTTAAAGAGTTATGGGGAAAAAACTATCTATCATTTAATCCTCAAGATATTGATGACATTGCTAAAAAAATTTATCTTTTTCTTAAAAATAAACCAAAGTTTGATTACTCAAAATTATTGATAAGATATTCTTTTAAAGAGTTAACTAATAAAACTTTAAAAATCTACGAAAAAACTTTACAATAATTTAAATTTTATGGATAAAAAAATTGCTATTGTTTACGATTGGTTTGATAAGTGGGGAGGAGTAGAGAGAGTTTTGTTGACTTTGCATGAAATTTTTCCAAAAGCTATTTTTTTTACTTCTTATTGGGACAAAGAAAAAGCTAATTGGGCAAAAAATTTAGTTATTAAAACATCTTTTATTCAAAAACTGCCGAAATTTATAAAGAAAAACCGTTTATTATCTTTACTTTTTTATCCAATTGCTTTTGAAACTTTTGATTTCTCAGAGTTTGATTTAGTAATTTCAGTAACTTCCTCATTCGCTAAAGGTGTTATTGTTAAACCCCCAACAAAACATATTGTTTACCTTTTAACACCAACTCGTTTTTTATGGGTAATGCCAGAAAATTATCATTTAACTAGCTTTAGAAAAAAGTTGCTTAGTCCGTATTTGAATTATCTTAAAAAATGGGATTTAGCAGCAATTTCAAGAGCTAATCAACTAATTTCAATTTCCAATACTGTTAAAGAGCGTTGTATTAGATATTATCAACGAAAAACTCAAGTAATTTATCCACCTTTTGATTTTGTTTATTGGCAAATGATTAAATCAAAACTTCAAAGTTTCAAAAGTGAAAAATTTGAATATGATGATTATTTTTTAGTTGTTTCAAGACTTGAGTCATATAAAAAAGTTGATCTAGTTATAGATGTTTTTAATAAATTAAATAAAAGATTAATTGTTGTTGGAGATGGTAGTCAAAAAAATAAACTAAAAAGATTAGCAAATAAAAATATTACTTTTTTAGAGAATCTATCTGATGTAGAGCTTGGTTATTTATATACCAAGGCTGAAGCTTTAATCATACCTCAAGAAGAAGATTTTGGTTATGTTGCCCTTGAAAGTGTTTTTTTTGGGTGCCCTGTTATTGCTTATAAAAAAGGTGGTGTATTAGAAATAGTAAGTGAAAATAAAACAGGCCTATTTTTTAAGCAGCAAAATCAGGATTCTCTAAAGAAAGCCTTAGCTCAATTTCAAATAAAAAAAGAAAAGTTGAAAAAATATCTTAAAAAAAATAATTTTGCGCATTTAGAAAAATTTGATAAAATAGATTTTATCCAACAATTTAAAAAATATATATGAAAATTGTTATTTTTGCAGGTGGTGCAGGTACTCGACTTTGGCCTTTGTCAAGAAAAAAATCACCAAAGCAATTTGAAAAAATTATTAATAATTATTCAACTTTACAACTTGCTGTTAAAAGGCTTTTAACTGAATTTTCTCCTCAAGATATTTATATTTCCACTAATAAAATTTACAAGAAAATTGTCTATGAACAATTGCCAGAAATTCCAAAAAAAAACTTTATTTTTGAACCAGAAAAAAAAGATGTTGCTCCAGCTATCGCTTTAGTTGCAGGAATTTTTAATCGTCTTTTTCCCAATGAGTCAATGGCGATTTTATGGAGTGATCATTTAGTAAAAAAAGATAAATTATTTGCTCGAATCCTTAAAGATAGCGGTGCTTATGTTAAAAATAATCCTGATAAAATAATTTTTATTGGCCATAAACCAAGATTTCCAAGTATTAACTTAGGATATATTCACTTTGGCGAGTTAAAGACAAGATTTAACCAGCTTAAACTTTATGAGTTTAAGGGATTTAAATATCGACCTGATGAAAAAACAGCAAAAATGTTTTTTCAAAGTGAAACATATGCTTGGAATCTAGGTTATTTTGTAACAACACCAAAATTTATTTATAAGCAATTTGAAAAATTAGCACCCAATATTTATAAAAATACAGAAAAAATTTTATCTTTCTGGCAAAAAAAAGATTTTAAAAAAGTTTTAGAATCTGAATATAAAAAAGTTGAAAGTATTAATTTTGATAATGCGATTTTAGAAAATTTAGATAAAGACAATGCTTTAGTGGTTATGGAAGATATTGGTTGGAGTGATATTGGCGCTTGGGAGGCATTAAAAGAAGCTTTAGAAAATCATCCTTATGAAAATATTATTCGTGGTCGAGTTCATTTAGATAAAGTAAGAGATAGTTTAATTTACAACTACGAAGATAAAAAATTAATTGTGGCTTTAGATATTGACGAGATGATTGTTGTTAATACTGCTGACGTTTTGCTTATTAGTAAAAAATCTTCAGTAGCTCAGATTAAGAAACTAGTTGAAAGTTTTGAAGGAACTGAGAATGAAAGTCTTATTTAATCCCTTAAAAGGAAAAGGTTATCAGTTTTTTTTAAAAAGAATTATAGATATATTTTTATCTTTATTCCTTTTGATTATTTTTTTTCCGCTATGTTTGTTAATTGCTATTTTAATTAAACTTGATTCAAAAGGGCCAATTTTTGCTGATGTACCAGAAAGGGTTGGTCAAGATGGAAAAAAATTTAAAATGTATAAATTTCGTTCAATGATTGTTAACGCTCATTACCTTCTTAGAAATGACAAAAGATTCAAAAAACTTTATGAAGAATACAAAAGAAGTAATTATAAATTAAAAAATGATCCTCGAGTAACAAGAATAGGTTACTTTATCAGAAAACATTCATTAGATGAAATTCCTCAACTGATAAATGTTTTAAAAGGAGAGATGAGTATTGTTGGTCCTCGTGCTTACTATCCAGACGAATTAGATTATCAGCAAAAGAAATATCCACACACTAAATTTTTAGTCAAAAAAGTTTTATCAGTTAAACCGGGTATTACTGGGTTGTGGCAAGTTTCGGGTCGATCAGAGTTAAATTTTGATAAACGAATTGTTCTTGACGCTTACTATGTAGATAATTTATCATTATTTAATGATTTAAAAATTATTTTAAAAACTCCACTAGTGATGATTAGTGGTAAAGGCGCAGTTTAAGCAGCTTAAAATTAAAAATTTTTTTTTAGATTATGAAATACCATAAAAAATATTTAGCAGCTGGATTAATTTTAACTTTACTTTTATTGACTTATTTTTTTATTTACCAACCAATCAAAAATATTAAAAATAAAGGCCAATCATTAATTAAAAACGCAAAAGAATTAAAAACAGTTTTTGCATCAAATGATATTTCTTTATTGAAAATTAAATTAAAAGATTTTTCAACTCAATATCAAGATTTTGAAAAATCGGCTCAATCAATATACTGGTTATCTTTTGTTCCTTATGTAAATGATTTCAAAAATGCCGTTGATGCTGGTCAATATCTTGTTAAAGCTGGAATTGATAGTGTTGAGGCGATTGAACCTTATGCAGACTTAATCGGATTTAAAAAAGGAACAACTTCTTTTGTTGAAAAATCAGCAGAGGAAAGATTACAAACCGCTATTTTAACACTTGACAAACTAACTGAAAAAGTTGACTCGATTGCTGATGATATTGATCAAGCTGATAAATTAATTTCAAAAATTAATCCCAATCGTTATCCAATAAAGATTGGTAAGCTTGATTTAAGAAATCAAATTAAAAATACAAAAGAACAATTTGAAGCATTTGCTACTCTTTTTGTGAATTCTAAACCATTGATTAAAAATTTACCAGAAATTTTGGGTAGCAAAGGGGAAAAAACTTATTTGGTTTTATATCAAAATGATAAAGAAAGAAGAGCAACTGGCGGTTTTTTGACTTTTTATGCGGTATTTAAAATTAAAGATGGTAAAATATCAATTGTTCAATCAGATGATATTTATACTCTAGATGCCTCAATTCCTGATCATCCAAAAGCACCACGAGAGATTTTAACTTATCATAAAGGAGTTTATCAATTTTATATTCGTGATAGCAATCTTTCTCCAGACTTTTATGAGTCACTTAAGTTGTTTGAAAGTTTATATGCAAAAAGTAATTTGAAAATAAAATATGATGGAATTATTGCTTTGGATTCGAAAATATTAGTTGATATGCTAAAAATTTTTGGTGATATTTATATTAATGGGATTAAATTTTCTGCACAAAATGATATTCGATGCGATTGTCCACAGGCGATATATACTTTATTTGATATTGTTGATCGACCGGTTGGTTATATAAAAGAAAATAGAAAAGGTATCATGGGTGATTTAATGTATACTTTATTTCAAACAGCTCTTCGCTCTTCTCCATCAAGATATTGGGGATTGCTAACCTCAACACTTTTGACCGATTTAGAACAAAAGCATATTTTAATTTATTTTGTTGATAATAATTTACAAAAAGCAGTTGAACAAGTTAATTTTGCCGGAAGAATTGTTGATTTTGATGGTGATTATCTACATATTAACAATGTTAATTTCGCTGGTGCTAAATCAAATCTTTTTGTAAATGAGCAGATAAAGACAATTACTAAAGGAAAGAATCGACAGGTTATAGTTGAGTTTAAAAATCCATATCCTCATTCTGATTGTAATTTAGAACGGGGTGGTTTATGTCTTAATGCGACTTTGCGCAATTGGATCCGTTTTTATGTGCCAAAAGGATCAAAATTAGAAAGTTTTCAAGGATCCTTAAAAAAAGTTCAAGTCTATGATGATTTAGGAAAAACAGTTTTTGAAGGTTATACAGAGGTACCAACCCAAGGGAGAGCGAAAGTTATCGTTAATTATACTTTACCACAAAATATTTCAACTAATTCACTTTTGATCCAAAAGCAACCTGGAGTAACTAATCAAAAATGGACAGTTGAGATAGATGGAAAAAAACTATTTGAGGGTAATTTAGACACTGATCAAGTAATAAGAGTCAAATAGGCTATGACGGAAAGAAACTTAAAAACAGAGGCATTAGTAATCAAGACAAAAAGTTTAGTTAATAAAGATCTATTAATTTTTTTATTTTCAAAAGAAAAAGGTAAAATTGCAGTTTTTGGTAAAGGAGTCAAGAAAATTACTTCAAAAAGATTACCCCTTCTACAAACTGCTAATTTAATCAAAGTAATCTTAACAAAAAAAGATAATAACTATTATTTAAAAGATGGAAAGCTATTGAGCGGTTTTGTAAAAATAAAAGAAAATTCAAAAAAAATTAAATTTGTTTATCAAATTTTTTTTGTATTAGATAGAATTTTACCAGAGAATCAAAAAGAAGAAGATGTCTATAATTTGATTAAATCTTTTTTAATTAAGCTTTCAAAGAGTGAATCAGTTGATATTAACTTTCTTTTCAATCAAATTCTTAAAAAATTAGGTTATTTAAAAGAAAATTTAAATAAAGAGCAATTGAATAATTTTATTTTTAATTTAATTAATGAAAAAATTCCTTCTTTTTTATATAATGATTAATTATGGAGGAAATTATTGCTTTGGCTAAAAGACGTAGTTTTTTTTATCCATCATCCCAGATTTATGGTGGATTAGCCAATACCTGGGATTTTGGTCATTATGGAGTGCTTTTAAAGGAAAATCTTCGTCAATGGTGGTTAAAAAAGATTGTTCAAGAAAGAGAAGATATCATTTTAGTTGATACTTCAGTAATTTTAAATCCAAAAGTCTGGGAGGCATCAGGTCATGTAGCAGGTTTTAATGATGCTTTAGTTGATTGTCGAAAATGCCATTATCGTACTCGAGCTGATCATCTAATTGAGGATCAATTACAAAAAAAAGTAGAAGGATTGTCAGTAGATGAATTAACAAAGATTATCAAAGAAAATAAATTAAAATGTCCCAAATGTGGCTCAACTGATTTGACTGAGGTGAGAAAATTTAATTTATTATTTGAAACAAAAATTGGTATTGTTGAGGAAAAAAAATCAAAAGCATATCTTCGAGGAGAGTTAGCTCAAGGAATCTTTATGAACTTTAAACAAGTTCTTGATACAATGAGAGTCAGGTTACCTTTTGGAATTGCCTCAACAGGAATTGTTTTTCGCAATGAAATAACTTTAGGACAGGGAGTTTTTAGAACGCTTCAATTTGATTTAATGGAGTTTGAGTATTTTATTGAACCGGAAAATTGGCAGAAATACTATTCATATTGGCAAGAAATAATGTGGAATATGGCTTTAGATTTGGGTATTGATCAAAAAAAACTCCGTTGGCGCGAACATGAAGAGTTTGAGAGATCTCATTATTCTAAAAAAACAATGGACATTGAATATCAATTTCCTTTTGGATGGAAAGAAATGTGGGGATTGGCTTATCGGACTGATTTTGATCTAAGTAATCACATGAAGTTTTCTGGCGTTGATCTAAATTATAAAGATAATATTACCGGTAAAAAGTTTATTCCTCATGTAATTGAGCCAACTTTTGGTTTATCAAGGCTTTTGATTGTTTTGTTTGTTGATAGTTATCACACTGAAGAAGTTAATGGAAAAAAACGAACTGTTTTAAAAATAAAACCAAGCTTAGCACCAATAAAAATGGCGGTTTTTCCATTGCAAAAAGATGCCAAATTAAATAATCTGTCAAGAAAAATTTATCAAGATTTAAAAAAAGATTATGTCTGTGAATTTGATGATTCAGGCAATATTGGAAAAATGTATCGAAGACAAGACGAGATCGGAACACCTTATTGTGTGACAGTTGATTATCAAAGCTTAGAGGATAAAACTGTTACTGTCAGAGATAGAGACACAATGAAACAAGAAAGAGTTAATTTAACTCAATTAAAAAATTATTTTAAAGAAAAGCTAAACTATTAACTAAAATTATTAATTTACTAATTTTATATGAAAAAATATTTACCTTTTATTGGCGGTTTAGTTTTTGTAGTTTTATTTTTTATATTTTTTATTAATCAAAAAAACAATTCTAAAAACAAAAAAAATATTGTTAATGTTTCACCGACTGAACAGTTAATACCAACTGTTGATACTAGTGTTAAAGCGGATTTTCAATTAATAAAAAAAGGAGAGGCGGCTTTAAAAATAATAAATATTCCCAAAAATACTTTATCAATTGATTTTGAATTAAGCTATTTAGTAAAAAATAACGATGTTAGTGAAGGAGACGATGGAGAATTAGAGCAAGGGGTAATTGGTAAGTGTTATCAATTTCAAGAAGATTGGCAATGTGGTGAAGCAAAAGATGGTGGAAGTAGAAAAATAGTTTTGGGTACTTGTTCATCTGGGGTTTGTCGCTATCATAATATTGTAAGCCCAATTAAAGTTGTTTTAAAATTTACAGGTGACTATGGACAAAAAATTTTTCAAAAAGAATATAAATTATAAGTTATCATATTTAAAAGGAGGTGTAAAATCATGCCAATAACTAAATCAGCTATAAAAAAAATGAAAAAAGATAAAAAAAGAAAAAAAGCAAATTTAGTTTATCTTAATTCAATTAAAAAAATTTTTAATCAATTAAAAAAAGCAGTTGCTAAAGGTACAAAAGATATTTCAGAATTAATAAAAAAATATTATTCTGTTATTGATAAAGCCGCCAAAAGAAAAATAATTCACAAAAATAAGGCTAATCGATTGAAGTCTAAGGTTAAAAAATTTTTAAAAACTAAATGAAATATAAGATAAATTTATTACAAAAAAAAGAATTTTCGTTTTCAGAAAAATTAGTTTATTTTGCGTTGCATTATTTAAGATATATTGTTATTATTACTCAGTTAGTGGTTATTGTGGTATTTTTTTATCGTTTTCAATTAGATCAAAAAGTAATTGATTTAAAAGAAAGTGTTGATCAAAAAAAAGAGATAATTAATATTGTTTTGCCAATTCTTCAAGAAGGTCAAAGAATTGAACAAAAAACAAAAGAAATAGAAAAAAATTTAAATCAACAGGAAAATTTTAAAAAAATGCTTAATTATCTGTTAAATATTTTTCCTGATGGAGTAAGATTAGATAAACTTGAAGCTTTAATCGATTCTATTGAGTTAACTGGTTTTAGTAATGATCCTAAAAAAATTCAATTATTTTTTTCCAAACTGAAATTAGATAATAATTTTGGAAATATTAATTTAAAAAATATCAAAAGAACAGAAAATGGTTATATTTTTATAATTAATTTAGAAAAATTTAAAAATGGATAAGAAAAATTTATTAAAAATTGCTTTTAATCAAAAAACTATAGATTATACTTTTGCTATTTTGTTTTTTCTTGTTTTTTCTGTTTTTATCGTATTGGCCATAAAACCAACACTAAAAACAATTTTTTCTTTAAAAAAACAAGAAAAAGATTTAGCAAATATTGATAACTTATATGATAAAAAAATTATCAACATTGTTTCGATTCAATCGCAAATAGAAGAAAATCGAGAAAATTTAAAATATATTGATCAAGCTATACCCCTTAAAGCAGATGTTAATAAATTAGTTGATGACGTTAAAAAAATTGCTGATAAAGATTCATTTTTTATTAGTAAAGCCAATATCTCAGATGTTAATTTGAGACAGACAACTAAAAAAATTGAAAAAGTTAGTTTAAATATTGAAGGTAAAACAAAATATGAAAATTTATTATTATTTATAAATGATTTATTTGAGCAAAGAAGAATTAAAACTATTGAGAAATTGATTATTAGTAAAGATAATGAAAGTAGTGATTCTGGTCAATTAAATGTTAGTTTCATAATTAATGGTTTTTATTTATGAATAAAAAAGAAGTATTATTTATATCAATTGCTATTTTTTTGACGATTGTTGCCTGGATGATTGCGGATCTATATCATGCTTCAACTGAAGAAAAAATCAAGACAAAAATTGAAGTGCCTGATTTAAAAAAATATAATATTAATCAACAAATACTTGAAAAAATTAAAAGTAAAAACGAATAATGATATATTAATGATATACTCTAATTTATATACCAAAGAAAAAAAAATCCCAACAATTTTAGCCTTATTTATTTTTGTTTTTGTTTTTGGTGTTTTTTTTAAATTAACCTCTTTTAAAAATTCATCATTTCCAGTTAAGGCAAGCCCTAATTTTATCAAAAGAGTTGAGATTGCCAATATTACCCCAATTCAGGCGGTAGTTTTTTGGCAAACAGAAAATAAAGAAGTTGGTTGGGTTATTTATGGTGATAATAGTCAAAAATTAAATCAAATAGCTTTTGATGATCGAGATATTGCTGATAAAAAAATGCCTTATTTTAATCACTTAGTTACTTTAAAAAATCTCAAACCAGATACTGTTTATTATTTTGTCATTATTTCCGATAATAAAAAAATTGTTGATCAAAATGGTAATTTATTTAGTTTTAAAACTCCACAGATTTTAACAGCCAATAATAAATTTTCTCCAACAACTGGTAAATTAGTGGAAAAAAATTTAACTGGTATAAAAGGGGCAATAGTTTTATTATCGGTTGATAAAAATGTTTATCCAGTAATCAGTCAGACTAAAGATTTTGGTGAATGGCTACTTCCTTTAAATTCATTTTATGAGAAAAATAGTTTAAAAGAAAGAGTTTTCAAAGGCGATGAAAAAATAAAAATCGAATTTCTAACTGAGAACGGAAAAGAATCAACTGTAGTTGCCAGTCTTAAAAAAATTTCCTCAACTTCTTTAACTGTTGTCCTTGGCCAAAATTATCAATTAGAAGATTCTGATGTTTTAGGTGAACAAATCAGCAATAATGTTTTAAATTCTAAAAAAATTGAAATTATTTATCCTCAGGAAAATGCCTTAATTCCAGGAGCAAAGCCATTAATCAAAGGTACAGCTTTACCTAATACTAAAGTCTCAATTGAAATTTTTTCGAAAAAAAATTATGCGGCTTTAGTTTATGCTGATAAGAATGGTTATTGGAATTATCTTTTACCTGAAAATCTTCAGATTGGTGATTATTTATTAAAAATAAAAACAATGGATGAAAATAAAAAAGAAGTTGTTCTATCAAGAAGATTTAAAATTGTTGATAATGGCGGATTTGAGGGTAGAGTTTTGGGTACGGCCACTGGTGAACCAACATTGACATTAGCTACAACAAATATTCCAACAATTGCACCAACAAATGTTTTATCAAATCTCATAACCTCAACTCCTCCACCACCACGATCTGGCGTATCTGATGTTTTACCAATTGTTGGTGGAATTTCTTTAATTATTTTAGGAGGGGCAATTCTTCTTGTATTTTAATTATAGTTTTGACACAATTAAATTATGGACTTGCTTACAATTCTTTCCTATGTTAATAAAATCAGTTTGTTAATTTTTTTTGTAACGTTGGGGATTTTAATTTATCAAATTTATTTATTTAAAAAAGATTTATCAATCCATGAAAATGAAGAAATTAATATACCTGATTTTGATGAAAATTTACAGATTAAAATCGCCAATTATACCCGTTTACCCGATTATCTTTTAACATCGATTAAAAAACCGATTTTAAATAATAATCAAAAAAATATTTTTAATGTCACTATAGCCGGCAGTCTAGTGATTTTTACTTTAATTATTTTTTTCATATTAAAAAACAAAATAGATACCTTAGTTAAAAATCAGCAGCAAAATATCTCGCCAACACCGATTAAAAAATTAAATGAAATCGCTCAAAATAATTTTCCAACTCCAACCGAAAATATTTCGCCAACTGAAATTGTTTCACCAACTGAAATGCTTACTGTTTCCCCAACGGAAACCATCTCACCAACAGAGATCATCATTGCCTCACCAACTATAAATGAGCAAAATATTAATGAAACAAAATCAATTACGATTACCATTACTAATACGCCAACTCAAATTGTTAGTTTACCGATTACAGCCACTTTTGATAAAACAGTTTTTTTTCTTATTGCATCTTTATCATTTATTTTATTGGCTTTTGCTTTTTAATTTTTAAAATTTATGTCTTCATCTGATTATTTTGTTAGTTTAAATCCTCAACAAAAAGAAGCGGTTTTAAATATTCAAGGTCCATCAATTATCTTAGCTGGAGCTGGCAGTGGCAAAACAAGAGTTTTAATTGCTAAGGTTCTTAATTTGATCGAAAATCATAAAATTAATCCAAAAAATATTTTGATGATTACTTTTACCAATAAAGCAGCTGATGAGATGAAAAAGAGAATCGGCCTATCTTATCAATTAGGATATATTGGCACCTTTCACTCTTTTTGCGCTCAGGTTTTGCGAATCGATGGTCAATTTATTAATTTAAAAGAAAATTTTTTTATTTATGATGAGACAGATCAATTAAGTTTAATCAAATCAATTATTAAAAAAGTTACTTTAAGTCGAAAATATAATCCTTCGTATTTTTTAAATCGTATTTCTTCAGCAAAAAATCAGATGATTTCAGAAAAAAAATACTTAAATTTTTTTAAAGATTTTGCTGCTGAGGATGTAGCGATAATTTATGAAAAATATCAGCAGGAACTCAAAGAAAATAACGCGGTTGATTTTGATGATTTGCTAAATAAGACAGTTGAGCTATTTACGATTGAGCCAAAAATTTTAGAAAAATATCAAGATAAATATCAGTATATTTTGGTTGATGAGTTTCAAGATACCAATTTTGTTCAGTATCTTTTAACAAAACTTTTGGGGCAAAAATATCAAAATGTCACGGTTGTTGGTGATTTTTCTCAAAGTATTTATTCTTGGCGAGGAGCTGAGATTGAAAATTTAAAAAAATTTGAAAAAGACTTTAAAAAGGTAAAAATTTTTTATCTAGAAAAAAACTATCGATCAACTCAGACAATTTTGGATTTTGCTTATAAAGTTATTTCCAAAAATCAGACGCACCCGATTTTATATCTGCACACTGATAAAAATGAGGGTGATGAAATTGAGTTTTATGAGGCAAGTAGCGAGGAGGATGAGGCAATTTTTTTAGCTGATAAAATTGAGGCTCTTCAATCTCAATATTTGCTTGATGAGATTGCTGTTTTGTATCGGACTAATGCTCAATCAAGAGTGATTGAGGAGGTGTTTTTGCATCGGTCAATTCCTTATATTTTAATTGGTGGCACTCGCTTTTATGAGCGACGGGAGATTAAAGATGTTTTAAGTTATCTAAGATTATTAATTAATCCAAATGACAAATTAGCTAAAGAGCGGATTTTGAAACTGGGAAAAGGCCGCTTTAAAAAGTTTCAGGATTATTATCAAGCCAATCAAGAAGATTTTTTTAAAAAAACAACTAACCAACTAATTGAGGATATCTTTCAGGCAACTGGTTATCTTGATCAGTTTGATATCAATGATGAAGAAGATTATTCAAGAATTGAGAATATTAAAGAGCTAAAATCAGTGGCCAATGTTTATCCGCAAGTTAATGAGTTTTTGCAGCAGGTGGCTTTGGTTGAGTCAGAGTACTTTGAAGGCGAAAAATTAAGTAAAAATAAAAATGGCGTCAAGTTGATGACGCTTCATCAGGCAAAGGGACTTGAGTTTTCAGTGGTTTTTATTGTTGGAGTGGAGGAGGGAATTTTGCCTCATTCTCGCTCTCTTGATGATAACTATTCAATCGAGGAGGAAAGGCGGCTTTTTTATGTTGGTATCACTCGAGCTAAAGAAAAATTAATCATTACTTACTCTACTCGTCGATCAATTTTTGGTGGGGTCAATTACAGCCTAAAGTCGAGGTTTTTGGAGGAGTAATAGAAGATAAAAGTTTTCAGTTCGAAGTTTTCAGTTTGTATTTTTAAAACGTTTAAAAACTA
>JBNASR010000002.1:22655-22959 GCA_049717425.1 Microgenomates group bacterium
AATAAATTTAAGCTTGCAGTTGAAAACAGAAATGTATTTATTGCACCTTCGAGATGGGAATGGTAAAAATAAACTGCTAATTGATCTAATTAACCCAATTTTAAAATGCTATAATTATTCTATGTTTAAAGATAGGCAGGGAAGAAAATTAACTTTCAGAGAGGTTGTTCAAAAAGTAATAAACAGAATTAAACATATTTTTTTGGAATTTGAGGTGTTTTGGCTTCATTTGGCAGGACATCTTCCTTCTCATCATCTGCGTCGATTTTTTTATCGATTAGCTGGCATAAAAATTGGTCGGGGG
>JBNASR010000003.1:0-22933 GCA_049717425.1 Microgenomates group bacterium
TCAAATATTTCCCATAAAGAAAGATTAGCTTTGTTTAATTGTTGGAATTTTGTATTATTTGTTACTTTTTCTTGACTGGTAAAAACTAAAGCTTCAGATTGTATTTGAGGCTCTGGGGTAGGAGTTATTTCTATTTGGGGAGCGCATCCAGCCAGGGATCCGCCCAAAACAGTTACTCCTCCAACCAGGCCAAATCCTTTTAATACCCAAGAGGGTTTTTTGTTGGGATCACTAGGAACATATAGCTCTGTTATTTCTTTCTCTTTTTGCATTATTATCTGCGCCTCCGGAGATTTGGCCATATGCTATAATTTAACTTATAGTATTTTAACATATTTGTAAAACTATGTCAATCGAGAAAACCCAATATGTTTTGGATAGGTTAAAAGCTCATTTTTTACCTGAGGAAAACCCTAGATTTTTAGAAACAATTTCCACAATAACTCCTCAAGAAAAAACATTAATCGAAGAAATAAAAAATAAAAGTACTCAAATAAAATCCATCCCAGATGATAAAGAAGAAAGAGAAAAAATCTCTGATTGGCAAATTTTGGGATTTTTGGTAAATAAATATCAAGAATCATTTGGTAAAGAACCTTTTGATGAACAACTTTTAGCTTTAATAAGGGCAATTGAAAGTTATCGCAATCCAAAAGAAAAAGGAAAAATTCTTCAAATGGCAACCGGTGAAGGAAAAAGCAGCGTTGTTATTCCTATTTTAACTGCTTTTTTATATTTTAGAGGTGAACAAGTTCGTGTTTTTGAAATTAATCCGTATCTTTTAGATGAGAGCTATAATAATTTTTTAGAATGGGCAAAAATACTTGGTATAGAAGATGAAGTTGGAAAATTAGAAGAATATACCGATCAAAAAGAAGAGTTAAAAAAACCAATTGTTTTTGGATATTGGTCAGATTTTATCCATAATCTTCAACATCAATTTTTAACCAACCAAACTTCAAATGACCACTCAAGACCACCAATAATGATTTTGGATGAGGCTGATCCTTTATTAAATGAAGAAGCAATTGCGCCAGCAGTGATTTCTTCAGAAAAAAATATGAGGATGGATGAGATATTTGGTTATTTTATTCAACATATTAGTGATGAGTCTCAAAAACGTCCTTCCCAAGGAATAGTTTTTCAGGATGGTGGTTATTCTTATCGATTTGGTGAAGATGAATTTTATCAACCACCAGCAACAGAAGGAGATTTTTTTAGCGTTATAAAAAAAACTGTTGAAGCAATAGGAAATTATTTAAAAGATATTGAAGGAAAAAAAGTTCAATTTTTTGGAGATAAAAAGATGATACAAGAACTCCAAAGCTCAAAAGAAAAATTAAAAGAAAATATTTTCCCTATTTTTTGTTTTAATGAATTTTTTCTGCCAAGTTTTGAAAGAATTACTGGATTAAAATACCAAGAATTGCCAGAAAAACAAAGAAAAAAAGCAGAGGACTTTTTTTATAACCTTTGGCTACCTCATTTTTGGCTAAATGATTTTTTTAATCAAAATCTTATCAATGCAGCTTTAATGGAAAGAGGAGTTGATTATCAGGTTGAAGAAACTTGTTTAATAAAACCGATTCCCAGATTTCCTTTTATTGAGGGTGAAACAAAAATAAAAGTTATTCCCTTATCAGTGCAAACAGGCTATCCGGAAAAAGGCAAACAATTTGATTGGCTAACAAATTTTTTTCTTTTAATTAAAGAGGCTAAAACAATTGATCAATTACCAGATCATATAAATATTGGCAGTCAAGAAAAAATCTCTATTTTAAGCTATTACATAAATCAAATAATTCAAGGTAACAAAATCTTTGGTTTTACTGGAACAGCCCAACCAGTGGCTAAAAGAATAAGGGAGGTTTATGGCTTGGAAACAACAATTATACCATCTCATTATGAAACAAACCGCCTTGAGCATCCAATTGAATATTATCTAAATTTTGAAGAAAAAATAGAGAAATTGTTCGATATTATTCAGCAGGATCAAGGTTTAAGAAATACTTTAATTGTCGCTGAAGCACCAGAAGAAGCTGATGCAATAAAACAAAGGTTAGAAAAACAAGATGACGCAGAGGTAAAAATTCTCTCCTCAAAAAATGAAGACGAAGATAGAGATTTATATCTTTGGTTATCCCAAAAAAGTGAAAAAAGAAGAGTTTTAGTTTGCGTAAAAATGGTTGGCCGGGGAGTGGATTTAAAACCCGATGAAAAAGCTAAAAAAGCTGGTTTTTTACTTATCTCTTTAACTCCTTTTAAATACCAAAGGAGTTATCAACAGCTTTTAGGCAGAGTTGGTCGACGAGGAGAAAAAGGTGAGGTTTATACCCTGGTTTCACCTGAGGATAAAGTTTTTTCTCATCTCTCTTTAGAAAAAAAAGAAGAATTAAGGAAATTAATAGAAAAAGGAGAAATAAAAAAAGCTAAACAAATTTTAGATAAAGCCTGGAAATATTGGGAGGAAGAAATTACCAGTAGTATGCGCTATTGGGCAATTTTTAGTCAACCAATTGAGAAATTGCGATTATGGCTTATGGGTAAAACCAATCTAAATTATTTTGAAAAAGAATTACAGCAATATTCACTAAATCCTAAGGAGTTTAAATGGTATTTGAGAAGATATTGGCCAGAGATTTTAGAGGAACTGGAAAGTACTTATAATACTTGGTTGGCTGTTGGGCCCTTAACTTCATTTGGACATTCAAGTGACCCTAAGTCTTATTGGACTAATTATGTTTTTGAATTTGTAAGAAAAAATTTTTTTGAATTTATTCAACAGGTTTTTTGAAATATAAAATAAAAAAAAACAAATAAGTTAATTGTAAAAACAGTTTTACATCTAACAGGTGTAAGGGTATAAACATATTAATTTTCATTTCGCAGTTTGAAAACTTATATGTTTTAATTTTTGTTTGCGAACTAAAAAATGAAAACTTCAGACTTTATTTTCCCTTAATTACTTAATTTCCCAATTACTTAATTACCTTCATTCATTTCTTTATTTCTTTATTTTATTATTTCATTATTTGTATATTCATTGTCATTATTCTTTATTCATTATTCATTATTATTTATTATTATTCTATTACTCTATGAAGAAAGTTTTTTTTGGGATTTTGATTTTGTTTATTTTTAGTTTTCCTTTTTTTACTATCAAAGCTGATGAGCTTGATGAGGTGACAGCTCAACTTGAGGCTTTAAAAAAAGATCTTCAAAACAAAGAAAAAACTTACCAACAGCTTGCCCAACAACTCACCAACATCAAAAACCAATTTTTTCTCCTTGAAAAAGAAATCAGCCAAAAAGAAACTGATGTTAAAAAAGGTGAGCAAGCCCTAATCTATCAAAAAGAGATTTTAAACCAACGAGCTCGATCTTTTTATAAAAACATCAACAAACAAAATATCAGTCTTATCTCTTTTTTAACTGGAGATAATCTTTCTCAATCAGTCAAAGGCTTTTTTTACCAACAATCACTGGTTAACCAGGATAAAGACACGATCATTAAAATTGTCTTATATATTAAAAATTTAGAAGAAACAAAAAAGAAGTTGGAGCAGGAAAAAAGTCGTTTAAGCTATCTAAAACAAGAGATTGATAAACAGTCAAATATTTTGAACAATCAGATAGCTGAAGCGCGCTCCAAAATAGCCCAACTAACTGCCAAACAACAAGAATTAATTGCCAAAAAATTTGCCAGCATCTATATCCCACGCTCAGCTAATGTCTCCTATAGCTGCAAACCAGACTATGATCCTCGCGACGGTAGTTTTCGTGAGCCTGGTTTTTCACCAAGATTTGGTTTTTTTACTTTTGGCGTGCCCAATCGAGTTGGTATGAATCAATGGGGAGCTTATGGACGGGCTAAATCAGGACAAAATGAAGAGGAAATCTTGCGCGCTTATTATAATTTTGACTCGCTGGAAACAGTTGACACAAACATAAAAATTAATGTTCAAGGCTTTGGAGAGTACTCGCTTGAAGATTATGTAAAAAGGATTTATGAGGTGCCGTCAAGTTGGGCAAGTGATGGATATAGCGCTCTTAAAGCCCAAGCAATTGCGGCTCGATCTTATGCTTTAGCTTATACTAATAATGGACAAGGTTCAATTTGCGCTACTGAGTATTGTCAGGTTTTTAAACCCGATCCAAAAGGTGGGGCTTGGGAACAAGCTGTAAATGATACAGCTGGCAAAGTCATGAAAAAAGATGGACAGATAATCAAAGCTTGGTTTTCCTCAACTCATGGTGGCTATGTTTTTTCCTCAAGCGAGGTAGGTTGGGGAGGAACTTCTTGGACTAAAAATGCAAAAGATGCAACTGGCGATATTAATAGTTTTTCTGATTTGTTTAGCAAAGCCTATGATCGAGAGTCACCAATTTTTTATTGTAACTGGGGATCAAGAAGTCAATACAACAACACTGCTTGGTTAAAAAGTAGTGAAGTGGCTGATATTGTCAATGCCTTGCTTTTGGCAAAAAACGACTCATCAACTTCACGCTACTTATATCAAGTTGATGCCGGTGGAGATGTCTGGAATGAAGAAAAAGTCAAGCAGGAGTTAAGAAAAAGGGGGATAACCCCTTTTAATCAAATCTCAAATATCACTGTTTCTGCTGATTTTAATCTTGGCAAAACTACCTCAATTAATTTTTTTGGTGATGGAGGAAATGTTAGTTTTGATGGTAAAGAGTTTAAAGACTGGTTTAATGCTCGAGCGCCAGCCAACATCCAGCTTCGCGGACCGCTTTATAATGTAGAGATTAAGTAAAATAATAATCAAATAAAAAAATAAAAATAAATAAATAATTAAATAATCAAATAAATAAATAAATAAATGAAGAAAATTAAAAAATGAAGAAATTAAGCAATTAAAGGAGAAGGGGTTCGTAGTTTTCATTTTTCCCTAATATCCAATATCTAATATTAAATATCAAATATCTTTTTTTATTTATTCGCATATTCGTATCATTGCTAGTCATTTTTTTGTTATCATAAAATTATGAAAAAGATTTTTTTCTTGATTTTGTTTTTTTTAATTTTTAATTTTAATGTTTTTGCTCTAACACCAACTCAATCGGCTAATCAACCAGCTGGCCCACGCTATGCTGCTTGTGATCTTTGCGGCTATTGCCCACCAAACCCACCACCACAAAGCTGGAGCGCCTGCCAAAAATGTCTTTATCCTAATATTAATCCTGACCCTGCAGCCAAAGAAAGCCTTTTAGTTGATCCAACAACCAATCAACCACCAACTCCGGCTTTGGGTCGCTACTATACTTTTTTGGGTTGCCTTGGTGGCAGCTCAAGTTTTACTGAAGAAGGGGCTGCTTCTGGGGTGGTTCAGTCTATTTTAAATATTGTCTTTTCTATTGTTGGAGCAGTTGCTTTTATTTATCTTATTTACGGCACCTTTATCATCATCACTTCTCAAGCTGATCCAGAAAAACTCAACTATGGAAAAAGGGTTGTCACTGGCGCAATTATCGGTCTGATTTTTACTTTGGGAAGTGTTTTTATTGTTAATTTTATTGCCTCAGGTGTTTTAAAACTTCCTGGTTTTGGCAGTCAATAGCTTGTTATTTTTTACCAGCTTTTCGCAAAAAAGAGCCGCCAACTGCTCCAAATAAAAGTGAAGGAATAAAAAAAGTCGGTGTGCCTGTGGCAGGAATTTTTTTGGCAGTTGATATGGTCTTGTTTGTTTGATATTGATTATAGGTAGTGCTGGTTGTTTGCTGTTGATTGGTGGTTGTGGTTGAGACCGCCTCAGGGGTTGGGGTTGGTTTGGTGCCAAAAAGAGGGGTGGTTTTTCCAGGAAGCTTAATTTTTCCCGTAACAACAGCAAAAAAAACAATCACCACTACCAAACCCAAGATAAAAGAAATCACCTTATTAAAACTATCCATATAGTATATATTATAGCATAAAAAATAAAAAAATAAATAATTACAAATAATCAAATAAAGAAATAAAGAAATAAATGAGAGTAATTAAGTAATTAAGGAAATAAATTCGTTTTTTAGTTTTTCCCGTCATAAACGGGACAAACCCCGCCAGGTAACAGGGCAGGCAAACAAACATTCAAAACATTGTCATTCCCGCGAAGGCGGGAATCCATAAATAAATGAAATAAACAGTAGGTCCCTGCTTTCGCCAGGTACTGTCTAGTACCTGGTTTTCGCAGGGATGACAAAACTGAAAACTTAAAAAAACTGAAAACTTTTTCTTGATTATTGTTTTTTATATATAGTATATTTATATTATGGAAAAAAATCCGCAACTGCTTTTTTCCTGGAGAGCGCCGCTTCGACCATATAAGAAAAAATCACGGCTAATTATCCGTTTTTATTTCGGTTTAGCCTTCCTTTTATCAGCAATTGTTTTTTTCTTTGGTGATAAAATCCTAATTATTCCTATTTGGGCAACGCTTTTTCTTTTTTATGTCCTAACCATCACTCCACCACCTGAGGTTGAAAATAAAATTACTACTTTTGGGATTGATTCTGCTGGCGTGGTTGTCCGCTGGGAGTCTTTGTCTCATTTTTATTTTGAAAAAAAATTTGGTTTTTATGTTTTAACAGTGGTCAGCCATGGCCCATATTTTTTTCATCTATATTTGGTGGTTCCCAATGAAGATATAAAAAATAAACTTATTACCATTTTAAGCAACTATCTTTTTTACCAAGAAAAACCCCAAAAGACTCTAGTTGATAAAATGATTACCTTTCTTTCCAATCTTATCCCTGATGAGGAAGAAGAAGAAACTCAAGCCGTTTTGCAAAAACTAAAGCAGGCATCTGCTTGACAGCAAACTCCTGACTCCAGCGCAAAACCCCCTCATCGGTTGAGACTAAAAAAGCCTCTTCCTGATAAGCTAAGGCAATCAATAAAAAATCAGTTAGGCTGTCCAAAAAACCAAATCTGGTTGCTTTGCGATATCTTTCACGAAAACGGTTTATAAACTTACCAATTTTTATCTGAAAGTCTTTTTTGTTTTCTAGTTTTGCTCCGGCAAACTCAAGAGCAGCATTTTCAATCTCCTCCTCAGCAATATTTAATCCCCGATAACTTCTCTGGCGAACATCCTGAATAAGCTTAGCAAAAACTTGAGAGGAAAAATTAATTTTTCCCAAATCAACTGATTTTATCGTGATCACAGATAAAAACTCTTTTAAAAACTCTTGATTTTTATCTTCAAAAAAACTTAAAAACTCATCAACTGCCTGTGGCGGCATTAAAAAGCGGGCTTTTGAATAAAGATTTTTTATTTTTTCGGTTAAATTAACAACTACTTCTTCTGTCTTTTTACCAAGCCCAAGACCAGCTTCCATATTAAAAAAAATGTTCGTGTCCAAAACAAATTTTTCCATTTTACTCTTGGATGCGCACTGGCATAATAATGTGTAAAAAATCGAGGTTTTCTTCAATTTTAAAAACAGCTGGCGCGTCTTGACGCAAAAGCTCAATAATAATTCTTTTTGAAGAGGTATGATTTAAAAAATCAATAAGAAAGCGATAATTAAAGGCAATTTTTATGGGTTCACCTTCAATTTGGGCTTCTTGATGGGTGATGTTATTTTCTTTTTCACTGGTTTTTGGATAAATTTTAATTTGGTCTTTTTCTGTCTCAATTAAAACAATATTTGATGTTTCTTTAGCAAAAACTGAAATTAGTTTTATATTTCTTAAAAACTCACCTGAATCAACAACAATGGTGGTTTTTTTCTCTAGAGGAATGACTTTTTGATATGGAGGATATTCGCCTTCAATTAGGCGGGTATAAATCTCTTTGTCACCAAGATAAAAAACTAAGGTCTTCTCGTCTTCTTGATAAGAAAACTCAACTTCTTTTTCGTCTTCCAATAAAGACATCGCTTCACTTAAAAAATTTGAAGGAACAATCATTGAGGCAAAAGGAAGGGTTTCTTTAATTTTTATCAAAGACAAACGAAAACCATCGGTCGCCACCAACTCCATCCCTTCGTCTGTGCTAACAAAGTTAATCCCGGTTAGAACCGGTCTTGTTTGATCGGTTGAGGCAGCAAAACTAAGCAGCGGTAGATATTTTCGAAAAAACTCAGCTTTAATTTTTTGTTTTTTGTTAGTGATTTTTGGAGGCATTGGAAACTCATCATATAAAAAAAGAGCAAACTCACCATTGGTTTTTTCTTGGCTTATTAAAAGAGACTTTTCTTTAATTTTCACAGTGACCTTATCAGCTCTTAAAAATGAAAGAAACTCAATGATTTTTTTTGGCTCAACAATCACTTTGAATTTTCCAACGCCATCCAACTTTAAAAATGAATGATAATAAAAATTAAGATTGGTTGAGTAAAAATGAAGCTTGTTTTCCTCACCAATTAAAAGAACTCCTTGTAAGGCTGTATTTGATGATAGGCGAGAGGAGGTAAAACGATTAGCTAAATTTAACTCCTTTAAAAACTCTTCTTTATTAACTTTAATTTCCATTTTGTATTTATTAATTAGTAATAATAGATTGTGTGTATAAGTGTATAAAAAATCAAAAATATTTTCAAGACAAAACAAAGTAAATTTTTTTTATGTGAAATGTTGTTGGAAACTATGTTGATAGTTTAAGTGATTGGCTGATATTGTCAATATCTTTTTTAAAATTTTGATCACGCATTAACATCGAAGAGATTTTTTCGCAAGCATGAAGGACAGTGGTGTGGTCTTTTCTTTTAAGTAAATCAGCAATTTCTTTTAGTTTAAGATTTAGTTCTTGACGAAGAAGATACATTGCTATTTGTCGAGCTAAAGCTAAAGATTCAGTCCGGCGATTGCTTTTTAGATGAGATTGACGGATATTGTAGTAGGAGCAAACAGCTTTAATTATGTCACCTGGAAGAATTTTTTTTGGTTGGTTTTGTTTTTGGTTGTTGGCAAAATACTCGTCAACCACCTCAAGATCAACCACATCTTTTTTTCCTAAGGTTTTCGCATAAACCGAAAGAAGCGTGCCTTCAAGTGCTCTTGAATCAGTGATTTTTTCAGCAATAAATTTAGCGGCTTCAATATTAAGATTAATTCCTTTTTCTTTAGCTTTAATTAAAAGGATAGCAGTGCGCAGTTCAAAGTCAGGTGGTTGAATATCAATAATTAGTCCACCAGAGAAGCGAGAGCGCAATCTGTCCTCAAGATTTTTTATTGCCTCAGGCGGCCGGTCGCTAGTTAAAATAATCTGCCCACCAGAGGAGACAATTGAATTAAAAGTGTGAAAAAACTCTTCTTGGATATGGTTTTTTCCAGCAATAAATTGAATGTCATCAACAATCAAAAGATCAAGATAGCGGTATTTTTTGCGAAAACGGGTGGTTGTTTTGTCTCTGATTGCCTCAATTAACTCATTAGTAAAGTTATCTCCTGGACAAAAATAAACCCTCTTTTTTTGATCAATTTCAAGAACTTTTCTGGCAA
Organism: Microgenomates group bacterium; assembly: GCA_049717425.1. Taxonomy (GTDB): domain Bacteria; phylum Patescibacteriota; class Microgenomatia; order UBA1406; family GWC2-37-13; genus GWC2-37-13. The sequence continues at coordinate 9,446 of JBNASR010000003.1, forward strand.
CAGCTTGGGCAAGGTGAGTTTTGCCAACACCAACACCACCATATAAAAATAAAGGATTGTAGGCTGAACCAAGATTGTTGACAACTGCCTGAGCAGCTGCATAAGCGACTTGATTGGTTGATGAGACAGCAAAGTTTTCAAAACTATATTTTTTATTTAATCCAGCTTTTACAAAAACATCCTCAATGGTTGGCTCAAATGATAAAAGTGGTGGAGCTGGGGCGTTTTTTTTAAGGGTCGGTTGCAACACTAAGCCGACCTTAACTTTTTTTTTAAAAAATTGATAGATAGCCTCTTCGATTTTGTCAATTCTTGGTTCAAGATATTTTTTAATGCCGAGATTTTCACAATTGATAACCAGTTCATCATCAGTGATTTTTTCAAGTTTAGTATTTTTCAAAACAAAATAAAAGACAGAGGATTCGCCTTGATTTTCTTTAATTTTTGTTAAAAACTCATTCCAAAAAGAGCTTAAGAAAGACATAATATTTTTTTGTGGATAACTTGTCCACAAATAATAAACAATTTCACAAATATTGTCAAGAGAAAAATTAAATAAGATATTGAGTTGGGAGTTTATCTGTACATTAGCGGTTTTTCTTTTTGAGGAAGAACAAGGCTCATTCGTCGGCTTTTTATTGAGATCCTTTCAACAAAAGCTTTGATTTTTTGACCAATTTTTATATTTTCATCACCTTTGAGTTTTGAAATATGAATTAATCCCTCAATTCCTGGCTCAAGCCTGACAAAGTATCCGTATTTTTCTTTGCGCACAACTTCACCCTCAACCTCTTTATCTTTTGGGTATTTTTCCTCAATTTTTTCCCATGGATCAGGAGTAAGCCTTTTTAAAGAAAGATTCAATTTAAAATCTTTTTCATTTTTTTCAACCACATAAACATCAATTATTTCACCAACCTTGACATAACTTGCTGCATTGGTGACTTTTTCCCATGAAATTTCTGAAATATGAATCAACCCTTCAACTCCTCCCTCAACTTCACAAAAAACCCCAAACTCAGAAATACCAAGGACTTTGGCTTTGTAAACTTGACCTTCTTTTATTGAATCAAATTTTTCTTTTAAATCTTTTTGAGAAATTTTTAAAGCCGCTGCTTTTTGAGAGACAACCAAGCGATTTTTTTCTTTATCAACTTCCAGTATCTTTACTTTTATTTTTTGACCGTTTAGTTTTTCTGGATCATTAATAAAAGGCTCTGTTAATTGAATCTTTGGAATCACTCCTCTTATTCCCATAAAATCAACAAAAACTCCTCCTTTGCCATACTCTCCACAAACCACCTCAATCTCTTCTTCTTTTTCCTTTTTTTCTTTTAAAATCTCCCATTTGCCTTTTTCAAAAAATTTGCGCAAAGAGACGACCGGATAGCCATTTTTTGATTCCTCACTGATAACTTTTACCTTTATTTTATCACCAACTTTTAAATAGGGAAGATAGGTGGGTACTTCTTTTACTTCAAGCTCGCCAAGCATTGCATAGGACTTGCCCCCAATATCAAAAACCAATCCTTTTTTAGATATAGAGACAATCTTGGCTTCAATTTCTTCTCCTTTTTTTATTTTTTTTGGTTTATTTTTTTTAAGAAGTTCCTCCATTGGATGAATATTACTTGTTTTTGCCATAAAAAGATCTCCTATAAATTTTAATTATACTAAAAATTATTTAAAAAACAATTATAATTTCAATGTCTTTAACAACCTCTTGAATTCTTTTTAATATTATGATATATTATAGGGTATTATGGATAATTTATTGATGCCCACACTGATTGAAAAATTTATTAAACATCTTGGGGCACAAAACAAATCTAGTTTTACCATCATAGCCTATAAAAAAGATTTAGAACAATTTATTGGTTATCTGGCAACCCAAGACATTCAAAATATTAAGGAGGTAAAAAAAGAACATATTAATGGTTTTGTTAATAAATTGATGATTGATGGTTATACAAAAAAATCTGCCTCAAGAAAGCTAAATTCAATAAGAACTTTTTTTCGATATCTAAAACATGAAGGGTTAATTGATCATAATCCATCTCTTGATGTTGCCCATCCAAAATACACCCAAAACCCACCACGAATTTTTTCTAAATTAGAATATCGAGCCTTAAGGGATTTTGCTAAAGAAGATCCTCGCACTTATGCCTTAGTTGAAACCCTTCTTCAAACCGGGATGAAAATTGGTGAACTTGCTAATTTAAAAATAGAAGATATTAATGATTCAGTTATTCATATTAGAGGCTACAGTAAGGGGTCATCAAGAGATGTACCAATAAACAACGCCCTAAAAAAAGCAATAGAGGAATATTTAAAAGTTCGACCCCAATCAAAAGACAATCATTTGTTTATCACTCGCACCGGAAAACCATTACTTATTAGAAATATCAGGCAAATTATTAGCCGCTGTTTTAAGGAAGTGGGGATTGAAAACGCTACTGTTAATGATCTGCGCAATACTTTTATTGCTCATCAACTAATGCAAGGAGCCTCGGTTGAGTATATTGCCAAATTAGTTGGCCACAAAAGACTTTCTTCAACCGAAAGATATCTACATCTTATCAAACAAGAAACTCAGCGAAAACAAGGAATTGGAGAACTATAATCGTCTAATATCTAACACCTAACATTTGTTAAATAATAATGAATAACGAATAAAGAATAATGACAATGAATATACAAATAAAGAAATAATCAAATAATTAAATAAAGAAATAAATAAATACAATATTCGCATATTTGTATCATTGCTTATTCTATTAACTCCTTTTCCTCAGGGGAGGCAATTACTTGGAAGCCAACATGGTTGTGACCAGCAAAAAAAAGTCCTTCACCAACACCCGCTTGAAGCAAAAAATGTTTTTCACCACCAGTTAGAAAAAAAACCTCAGCGATTTTTTCCACGGCTGCTGTTGACTGTTTTAGAATTATTTGCAGGGAAGAGTTAGTGATAATTGCTTTACCCTCATCAGTTGATAAAAAATCCTCAACATCTTGAGTAATTGTTGTTAGGCCAAATTTATATTTTCGAGCTCGCTTAGCAAATGAGTGAAGATACGCGCCTGAGTCTTTGTTTTTGATTAAATACCAAGCCTCATCAACGACTAAAATCCGTCTTTTTGGGTCGCGACGCACCTTATTCCAGATAAAATCAAGGATGATGTACATTGCCACTGGCCGAAGATTTTCCTCAAGATCTCTTATTCCAAAAACTGTTAGTTGATTTTTAATATCAAAGTTTGATCTTTGGTTAAAAATACCACTAGCTGAGCCAGAGACAAACTTTTCTAAGCGATCAGCCATCTCCTTTCCCTCAGCAGTCTCCATACCAATAAAGACTTTATAAAGATCTTCAAGAAGAGGCGGCTCATTATTAAATGTTTCTGGATCTTGAGTGATGCCTTTTTGCTTATAGGTCATTACTAGCGCTCGATCAAGTAAAGCATCTTGAGAGGGAGTCAGCTCGCCCATAATCACTCTCATTAGAGAGTGAAGATCTAAGATTTTGTTTGATAGCTCATCAGGGCCAACATTGATTTTTTCCAAATCAAAAGGATTTATTTTATATTGAGATGATGAGGAAAAAACAATAAACTCACCACCCATAGTTTTGGTGAGTTTTTCATATTCGTTTTCTGGATCAATGATGATCACCTCAACTCCCATCATCAAAAGTCGCAAAGTTTCCAGTTTTACCAAAAAACTTTTTCCACCACCTGATTTACCCAATATGACTGAGTTAGAGTTTTCTAAAGTAAAGCGATCAAAAATAATAAGGGAGCCATCATGTTCATTAATTCCATACAAAATTCCTTCGTTTTTTGTTAAAGAGGCAGTAGCAAAAGGAAAGGTGGTGGCAAGAGAAGTGGTGTCCATATTGCGCCAAACTTGAAGTTTGTCATAAAAAATCGGCATTGTTGATTTAAAGCCTTCTTCCATCTGCAACGTTGCTTGGCGAGCAACTATCAAAAGCGAGGATAAAACTGAGTCAACCTCTTTAGTTAAACGATTGAGCTCTTCAAGAGAGTCAGCTGGGATTGTGATGTAAAGTCCAAACTGAAAAAATCTTTCTGCGCCCTTGGCGAGCTCGGCTTGAAGAGCTAAAGCATCATCTAAGGCTACCTGAACCGCTGGATCAACAACTTTTCCCGCTTTAATATCATTTTCAATAGTTGCTTCCATCTCAGCAATTTTTCTTTTTAAATCTTGTAAAACATTTTTTGACTCGGTTGGATAAATATACATTGAGATATATAAAGGATGATCAAAGGTGATAAGTGAATAAAGCCAATTAGCAGAAACATAGCGGGGATAACCAACTACATACAAAGTCCGATAATATTTATCATCAATTTTCAAATGATTAAAATCAACCTCAACAAAAGATGGAGCAATAATGTCTTTAATTGAAGTAAGACCTTTAGCAATAGTATTAGCAATATTTGATTGTGATTGATTATTAGTTTTTGGTTGAGTTGGTGAAAAAAGATTAAAAATATTCATGGCGACATAATAACATCAGTATAACTTTCAACAGGCGCAAGTTGTCGACCAGTTGATGAGGGATTGTAAAGATTATAATAAAGCTCAACTAATGCTTGCTTATCTAAAACAGTAGCATTGAGGCCAATTTTGGCTAAAAGTCGCACCAAATTATCTCTTTTTGGATAAAGTGAGGCTTTAGCTCGGGAAATGACATATTCTTTATTAAGAGATCCAGGATTAGCTCCGGCAACTCCCAGCTCAAGTGGTGAAAAAGGAATGACAAAGAAAAACCTTTTTTCCAAAACAACATTTTTTTTAACAATGTTTTTAATAAACTCTTGATAGCTGATAAGTCTTGATTTTAAAAGTTGATTTTGTTGATTGTTTATTTTATTGTTAAGATAATCCAAATATGCAGAAATGTCCATTTTTTTTGAAATAATTAAAATCTGCACCGGAAAAGATAGTGAGTTTAAAAGTCCAGCATAAGAATAGATCATTGCTGTTTGCTCTTCAGTTGACAAAAGCCAAAAATTCACTGCCCCAACCTCAATCACACAGGCTGCTGAATAGTCTTTTAACAAGACCACATCATCTTTTATCTCCTCAATCTCAATAAAAGATTGAGTTGATGCCTTAACTGGTGAGGTTGGTTTTTGCACTGCCATATTAGATCATCTCTTTTGATTGAATTGTTATTGGTTGATTAATATTGTTGACCTTAATTTTCATTGTATCAAAAAAATACTGTCCTTTTGGATCTTTAATTTCCAAAAGATATTCCGCATTTGGTAAAGGATTAAAACTAGCAAAAACACCATGAGAGTTGGTTTTTAAGATGCGCAGTGGTTGATTTACGCCCTCTTTTTTTACATAGATTAAAATACCAGCCAATGGAGTTTGTTTAAAGTTTTTTACAATACCACTTATAAATGGTTGTTTTGGAGCTTGGGTATTTGCTTGATTCGGGTTAGGTTGAGAAGTAGCTGGTTGGGTTGGGCTTGAGTTGGTTGATTTTTTTGGCATTAAAAGATCTAATGGGCTTGATAGTAAATTATTTAGCTGGTTTTTTTTATTGTTTTGAGGAGGAGATTGATTTTTTGAGGATAAATAGTTATTGAGTTTTTTTTGGGCATCAAGATGATTGGCGACAATTTGGGGTGATGAAGAATATGAGAGGTTTAGTAAAATTGTTGGTGGTTTATTTTCCTTTTTAAAAGTATATTGAGTCGGCGAAGTGAGTCTTTTGATAAAGTTTTTTATCCAGATATCAAGTGGGCGATCATTAATTGGTAAAAAAGCCAAAGCTAAGCCGATAGCACCAATAACAATGCCAATCACATAGTTTAAAAGAGGAATTGGTGTTATAAGAAAAAAGATATAGCCTAAGCTAAAAAAAACCAAAAGATAGATAAATTGTTTTATAGTCAAAAAACCAATCAGTTTAAATTCAAAAGTAGTGATTTGTCTTGGAATTGGATGTTGATCCATATAATTTTAGTATAGCGAAAAATAATAAAGGAATGGGAAAATGAAAGCAATGATACGAATATGCGAATATTTTAAAAAAATATTAGATATTCGATATTTGATATTGGATATTGGGAGAAAATGAAAACCCCAAACTTCTTTTCTTCTAATTACTTAATTTCTCAATTTCTTAATTACTTTCATTTATTTATTTATTTGATTATTCATTGTCATTATTCATTATTCATTATTAATTTAATTTCTTTATCTTCAACTTGAGAAAAGTTAGCATAAAATTGAGAAACACTAGAAAAATTTTTATCATAAAGGAGAATGACTAATTTGTCAAAACCAGGATTTTTAAAGTCAAAAGGAGCAACTGGTGAAGCTAAAATAATTTCTTTTGGTTTTTGTGATTTTAAAAACATTAAAGCGGCCTTGGCAGTGGCGCCTGTGGCAATGCCATCATCAACTAAAATCACTGATTTATTTTTTATTTTTTTAAATAAAGTTTTTTTTAGATTAAATCTTTGCAAATAAGAGATAAATTTATTTTTTGCCGTTTTTATTTGTTGATCAATAACTTTTTTATCTAAAAAGATAATCATTTGATTATCAAGATAAATTTTATTAAAACAAAAAGCGCCAATAGCTAACTCTTCTTGATGAGGGTGGGAAATTTTTACCGCCGGCAAAAATAGATGAGGAATCTTTAGTTTTTTAGCAATAGCCGCCCCAACAACCACTCCGCCGCGAAGAAGGGAAACAACAAGAGAGTTGTTTTTATAATCAGTTAATCTATCAGCCAATTGGTTGCCGGCATCAAGCCGGTCTTGGAAAAACATGATATAATAATTATAATTTAAATCTAAAATTTGGGCCGGTGGCTCAATGGCTAGAGCGCCTCCATGGCATGGAGGAGGTTGTGGGTTCAAGTCCCATCCGGTCCACTAAACTTTACTAATAAAATCTTCTTCCAAAGCCCCAAAGACCCATTTTTGTAGGCTAGATGCAGTTGAAGAAAAAATAAAAAGGGTTTAAAGTGTTTTATTTGGATATTTGATTATTAATTATTAATTGTCATTTTATTCATTATTCATTATTAATTATTTTTTATGATGGACGAAAAGATTAGATTATGTCTTTTCAAAATTTACCAGTTGAGGAGAGGCCAAGAGAGAGATTGCTTAAATATGGGGCAGAGGCTTTGTCTTTGACTGAACTTTTGGCTTTGATTTTTGGTCAAGGGACAAAAAAACGCAATGTTTTACTTCTTGCTCAGGAGCTTTTATCTTATTTTGGTTCGCTTGAAGCTTTATCTGAGGCCTCACTTGAAGATTTAAAAACAATAAAAGGTTTAGGAATGGCTAAAATCTGTCAGCTTAAGGCTTGTTTTGAATTTAGTCGAAGATTGCATCAACAAAAACCCACCAAAACCAGACTTAAAGAAGATAAAAACTTTGTTTCACCTGATGACATCTATCTTCAGGTTCGCTCAAAAATCATTAATTATCACAAAGAGCATTTTTTAGTCATATCTTTAAACAATCGAGAAAAAATCATTGCAGTTGACACGGTTTCAATTGGGACTTTAAACAGCAGTCTTATTCATCCAAGAGAGACTTTTGAGGTAGCGATTCAACATCATGCTGCTCAAATTATTCTTTGTCACAATCATCCATCAGAAGAATTAACACCTTCTGAAGATGATATTTTGGTGACTAAAAAGATTGTCGCTGCGGGAAAAATACTTGGGATTGAGGTGATTGATCATTTGATAATTTCCAAAAAAGGCTACTTTAGTTTTGCCAAAGAAAAATTGTTGTAATCTTGTACAAATTGTCTTCAGCATTCATTTTATCTTTATACCAACAACAAAACTGATTTTAAGAAAGTAAAAGGGCTAAAATTTTATAAAGATTAAATTTCTTTTAAAAAATTTTCAAGAATCAAATAATATTTTTCCAAACTCTCAATTTCCACATACTCATTATCTGAGTGCAGTCCGGCACCAATTGGGCCAAAAGTGACGCCTTCGGCCCCAAAGCGATTAAAATGACGGATATCAGAGCCACCATGTTTGACAATGATTTTTGCTTTTTTACCTGTGATTTTTTGAGTCGTTTGAGCCAAAATCTTAACATAATGATTTTTTTCATCAGTAAATTGAGGTGGTTCAAAAAGGACGATTTCTACTTGACCTAAATTGCCAATAATTTTTTTGATTTTTTTCAAAAATATTTCCTTACCTTTTTCAAAAGAATTGCCTTTAAACTCCTCAGGAATATAGCGTATATCAAAGGAGATGATGGCTTCATCCGGGACTTTATTAAAAGTTTGATTTGGGGTCTCAATTCGTGCTAAATTAAAAGTAGTTTGCCAAGCTTCTTTTTTTGGTATGGGATAGTTTTTATAGATTTTATTTAAAATTTCATTAGCTAAAAATAAAGCGTTTTTGCCTTGCCAAGGATAAGCGCCATGAGAAGAAACACCTTTAGTTTTTATCTTCAGCCACAAAATTCCTTTGGCTTTATTGTTTATGCCAAAATCAGTTGGTTCACCGGCAATGACAAAATCAGCTTTTACCCCTTTTTCTAATTGATATAAAGTTCCTTTAAAGCCACCGACTTCCTCATCAGTTACCAGTTGTAAAGCCATAGGATAATTTATTTTTCTTGCTAGTTCCTTAAAAACCAAAATCTCAACGGCCGCCGCTGCCTTCATATCAATAGACCCTCGGCCATAAAGTTTGCCATCTTTTTCATATGGTTTGTATTGTTCATCTTTGGCTGAAACAACATCAAGGTGAGCATTTAAAATCACCCTAAATTTTTCTGGTCGTCTTTTTTGCTGATAAACTAAAATTGAAGGAATGCCATCTTTTTCAAATCTCTCGATAGTGAAGTTTTTTAATTCTTTTTCTGCCACTTCCAACACTTCCTTCAGCGCCTTTTTGTTGCCGGCAGTTGAGGGAAGGGAGATTAGGGATTTGGAGAGAGAAAGAATTTGGTTTATCATAAGTATATTATAAATCAAAAAAAGCTAGTAAATCCTTTTCATCTCTTATTTCGGATAAGATTTTTGCTTGAAGATAGGTTGCTTGATTTTGAACCATAATTAATTCTTTAGGCGGAAGATCCTTTTTATGAGAAGTTAAAATACCTAAGTTTTGACCATTTGGTTGATAATCACCCTTTTCTATTCCTAAATAAGATGCCAAATCTGCAAAGCCCGGTTTTGCTAATTGATTTTCTATCATTTTTTCAACAGTTATTGCTTGAGTTAAAAAATATGGATATTGTTGTTGAAACAGTTCTAAAAATTGTTTGATATTTATAAGCCACTGTTTAAAAGATTGACCAAAAAAAATTCCCCCATATCCATATTGGTTAAATATCAAATCTGCTTCAAAACTTGAGTTTTTACCTGTGGTTGGAATTGTTAAAAATAAATTTCCCCATCTCCTTTGTAAATATTCAAGCGCTTTTGTTTCATCTCCACCAGTCTGAATAATCGCTTCTAAACCAACAACGTTTAATATCTGATTAAAAAAAACCCACGCTAGAATCAGACGTAAATCCGGCGTCATTGGCCCATCAATTGATTCAATGGTTTTATATTGTCCTTCCGCCCTAAATCGCACCCTATCATGTTGACCAAAAGGAGGATAACGGGAAGGTGAATGGATTAAACCTTTTTCCATTGCCCTAATCATTTCGTTTATTAAATCTTGTGCATTATTGGGCAAGCTTGAATCTATTGTTGTTGCCAACAACCTTCGGGCAATTGAACGGACATCTAAAAGATTGGTGTCTACTCCATAAAGATAGCAAGTATTATAAAGCATAAAAGAAACAACCTTAGCCATTAAACTTTGTCTTAGATTGCCGTAAACATAAGCGATCCTTGTATCTACTAAACCATCTATCTGAGGTATACCGGTATGAATATGAAGGGCTTGAACCGGCCAGTTTAAAATGCCCGTTTCTGTTAAATATTGTTTAATATCAATATTTAAAAGAGAGTATAAATCTTTGGTTTCTTGGGGTATCATAGACCAATTTTTTAATGTAAAATCTAAAACTTTTGGGGCGAAAGCTAAAAGATAAGGATGAGGGGTAATCTGAGCTTGAAAAAAATTACCAGCTTCAGGTACTGATGAATAAACAATTAAACCATTTCTTTTTCTAGCTATTTCATAACCCTCATTTATTGCTTGAGCTAAGGCATGGGTTATTTCTATTGATGTTTGAGGATATTTGTTATGACTGGATTTTGTAGCTGTTTCAATAGTAAAAGATAAAAGTTCTGGGTGAAAATCATCCTCAATTTTTACTTGTTTACCATCATATTTAGAAATAAGATTACCTGATTTATCGTATAAAGCTCCTTCTAATTCTATTCCTACTGTCCAATCTTTTGGTAATATTCCATTTTTTATCATGTCAATTTGTTCTTTTGCTAATCTAACGGTTTCTTCTTGTGGTATTAATTTGATATGGTAACCAATCTCACTTAAATCACTTTTTCCAAAACCATCATTTTCCCAACCCCAAGAAGACCCGTTCCAGCGAAACTGAGGATGGCGAAGCCAATACAATCTATCGCCTATCTTTATAACACCGCCTAAAGGACATTGTCCAATGACCTTGTTTTCCGATGGAATTTTTTTAATTTCAAGCAATGAAGGTGGATCTTTCTTTTCCATAAAACTAAAAAACCCCGCTTTTGGCGGGGCTAAATTTAATTTTTAATTTTAATTTACATTAACATATCGCCCCGCAAAAATAAGGGGTAAAAAAGAAAAAGAAAAATTATTAATTTGTTTTGTTTTCATGTTTTTAAATTATAACCAATAAAAAGGATTTTGCAATAATCTTTGAGCTAATTCAAGTTCATAATTATGTATTCTTCCAACTAATTCAATTGGTTCCACACCGCGTTGTATCTCATTTTTTACCACTCGAGAAATTGGACCTCTTGGATTTCTTAAATAATCTTCAAGAGAAAAAACAGCGTCTTGGGTTAAGTTTTGTACTCTTTGTTTAGCAATTTTAATTTGTGGTTCTAAAACTTGATAATTTTCTTCCATATATGTTAAAAAATTTAATGTCTCATTAATTAATTGAAAAACTTCGGGTTCAGAAAAACCTTGTAAAGAGGCTTTTATTGCCAAATCTTTTTGTCTTTCCCAGGATCCAATTGAAGGAAAATGATTACTAAAATAATCTTGAGGCATTTGTTTATTGGCTAAAGCCTCAATAGCAGCAATTGTTAAAACTTGTAAAAAACAGTTTCTAGCCAATTCATCAATTATTGATGGCGAAGCTGAGCAACCAGTATATTCAACTCTACCAGTTAAATTTCTTGGCTCGGTAGAAGCAATTCTGTTTCTTACTCTTCCATGAGCAACAGGAACGATTTTACCATTAACTTCTGATAAATATGATGCCCTATCCATAGTATGAGTTAATCCTTGAGTTATTCCATAAATAATCCTTTGATACATTTGACTAGAGTTTTCAATAAACGGTCCTGGATTAGATGTGTCTATTAGGTATCTTAAAATTGCTCGATAATCATTTGGCCAAAAAACTTTATCATCAATATTTAAAGTTGGTGTTTGACCAAAAACTAAAGGAGTAGAAAACATTAAAAACTCAGCAACAGTTGCTAAATCACTGTTAAAAATATCAGAAACCGCTATTGCTAATTCAGTTGGCACCCACATTGCTTTGTTTCCTGTTCTTAAATGAGGTAAACCAATACTGGCATGAGAAGCTGCCATCGCCCAATATGCCATATGATCTAAACTCTGGTGTAATTCTTGAATATTATTAAAACCATCACTGCGTGCTACTTGATTCATAATTTCGACTGCTTCTGGTGTTGAAAAAGAAAAATAATTTTCCCATAAATATCTTTGAATTGCCAAAACATAAGGCCCTAAATCATGACCAGTGTTTACTTTTAATAATGATGGATTTGAAGTGGGCAAGACTGAGGTATCAATAACAAAGTTTGGGTATCTTTTAGCTCTATCTAAAACATGTTTAGACCTTTTTATTAAAAATTCTAATGGATCACTTATAGCTTCTAAAGTTTCTTCAATCAAACCTTCTTGAAGCTCTCCACCTGATATTTCTGCTAAATTTCCTGTTTTGGGGTCAATTACCCAAGCTTCAGGCTCGCTACCAATTGCTCCCAAACCATTAAATAGAGAAGAAAAGGTAGAAAAATCAGGACACTCTTTTAAGGTTTTGATTAATATTCTGGCAATTTCAGAGGCCTTTTCCATACCAATGGGTTTTTCTAAAGCTGGTTCTAAATTTAAGTTTGTTGGTGGACTACCAAATTCAATTTTTCCGTCAATAATTTGTTTAGGTCTTGTTTTTGGGTGGGGTAAAGCAGCTACTACAACCTTTTCGTTATTATAATCAGTAACAATAGTAACCCCTGTCTTGCCAAGTTCTCCTACAATACTTGTTTCTCCATTATTTAATAAAGGAAATTTTTCTTGACCCAGACCTTTAATAGCTCTGTTTAAATCTTCTTGATTGGTTATAGGAAAAATTTCCGTTTGAGTCGTAATGCAACCTTCGGTAGGAAATTCAAAACTTATTTTTGCAGTTTTGGTTTCTATTTCTTTATTATCCATTTTTATAAATTAGTGTTAATTTTTAATCCATCAAAAAATCCCGCCTTTTTAACCTCCGTGTTGGAGGTTTTGGCGGGAGTGAATTTTTAAATGAGTTTTATCAATCACTCATCCTCCCGCCTTTTAGGCGAGAATAATAAAGAGGACGAAAATGATTGATAAAACTCTAGCTTTCATATTTGGTAAAAATATATTATACCATAGATTTTTTACTATGCAACACTCTTTAGTATAATTTTCTTCAAAAAGCAAGCGATGACAAAATAAGTATATTTTTTTTGAATTTCTGTAATTAAATTATGTTATCTTTACAGCAATTTTTTACCTCAAAAAAGACTTTATTTTCTTATCTCAAACTCTTCAAAAATCTCTTTAACATCTTGCCAATAGACTTCAACATCATCAACTCGAGCAATGGGCGGGCCTTGTTTTAAGGCCTCAATCATTGCTTTTAGTTTTTCTTCTTCTGCCTGAATCACTGCTTCAACAAAGCCATCAGGATGATTCCTGACCCAGCCAGTTACGCCAATTATTTTAGCTTGGATTTTTGCCCAAGCCCGAAACCCAACCCCAATGACATCGCCTTTTATGTAAAGATGAGCTTGTTTAAGCATAGATAATTTTTATAAGAAATTTATAATTGCATAAGAAATTTATAATTGCGGATCAATTGCTTTTGCCTTTTCTAAATATTGTTGAGCCTTTTTTTGATATCCAAGTTGTTGATAATCTTGAAAAAGACGATATAGCACATCTCGAGCATAAGGGTTTTTTCCCAAAATTTGTTCAAGTTTTTTAATCTCTTGTTTTTGTTGATTTTCCTCATAAAAAACCAGTTTTGAAAGTGGTTGTTGATA
>JBNASR010000004.1:0-18862 GCA_049717425.1 Microgenomates group bacterium
GATTCATCAAAAAAGTTGGCGTGCCGGAGTTGATATTGGTAAAAGCAAATTTAGCAGAGGATGAGGCAGTGCCACCAATAGCCAAATCTAGGGTTGAGTTTACAGGATAAAGGAGTCCTAAATTTTGCGCCCACCAATTATAACCACTACTTATTTCTAACCAAGCACTACCATTGTAATAATATACTTTATTGGTGGTTGTGTCATAATAAAGACTACCAGCACCAATTGAAGTTGGCGCTGAGGCAAAATTACCCAGCCTTATCTGCCCAGCATTAGCATAGATATTACCAGAGACTTCTAACTTCGTTCCCGGTGCTGTCGTCCCGATGCCGATGTTGCCGCCCAATATCCAGGAATTGCCTGAGGCAGTCAGTTTGTTGACCATTGCCGTGGTAACCGAAGGTACAGAACCAGCAGTTCCTGCTGCTCCTGTATCAGTAAATGGTGAGGCTGAAGCAGTCCAGTATTGGTTTTGAGGAGAAATCCGACCATAGACTTTGAAAGAGGAAGCGCCAGTTGGAGCTGTCCAGGCAATCTGACAGGCATTGGTGGTTGTTCCATCAACAGTGCAGGAAACTTGAGATGAGCCAATAGTTTCTCCACCGCCACCAACTGCTGTTACCTTGTAATAATAAGTCCCAGCAGTCAGAGTTCCACCAGAAACTGCGGTTGCCGTTACTCCAGTTGGAACCGCCATCTCCACCCCAAAGTTTGAACCAGAGCCCAAGGTGAGTTTTTGTTGTGGTCCCGTCGTCCCGATGCCGACATTGCCAGTGTTTGCTATTCTCATTCTTTCGTATTCTGTTGCACCTGAGAATTGTGAGAACACTATGGGTTCATCGCCATTATCCCCGGTGAAAATTTTTAGGACTCCAGCGTCAGCAGTGCCGGTGCCCTGAATTCTCCAATAATCACTTCCACCTGCCATAGTTCCGTTTAATTTAGTGTTAAAATCAGTTGAGTCGACGCTTAAAGTAGTAGGACCATATCCAGGGCTGCCGGTGGTTGGGGCAATTGTAAGTTGATTTCTGATGGTAGTAGATCCAACCACCTCCAACTTATTCCCCGGCGCCGTTGTCCCAATGCCGACGTTGCCACTGTCAACGGCCAGTAAAGCGCCACCAGTGACTTTTAATGAATATCCACCAAAGTTAGTAGTGCCAGCTGGATCGATACCATAGTTTTCATTGGTATAATCAGTAAGATAATCTGCTTTAACTTTGCCTGAAGCAAAGATATCACCGCTAACATCAAGTTTTGCCCCTGGTGTTGTTGTCCCAATTCCCACTTGACTATTTTGCGTATCAAAGCTCATTAAACCATTTTCAATATTTAAGGCATTAACTGTTGAGTTGACCAAATCAAAATTTGAGGCTTGATTCATCAAAAAAGTTGGCGTGCCGGAGTTGATATTGGTAAAAGCAAATTTAGCTGAAGATGAGGCAGTGCCACCAATAGCTAAGTCTAAAGTAGAGTTCACTGGATAAAGCAAGCCTAAATTTTGTGCCCACCAACTTGAGCCACCAGTTCCAGCGCCAACCTCAGTCCAGGCACTACCATTGTAATAATATACTTTATTGGTGGTTGTATCATAGTAAAGACTGCCAGCACCAATTGCAGTTGGTGCTGAGGCAAAATTACCCAGCCTTATCTGTCCACCATTTGCATAGATATTGCCAGAGACTTCAAGCTTTTGGCTTGGGGTCAAGCCAATTCCTACCAATCCATTATTATCAATAATGACTCGATTAAAAGTATCAGAGTTGCCACCAGTGCGCAATTTTAACGTCCCACTTTCTGTTGCTTGAAGAATCACATCACCAGCACCAGCTGATTGGATGATTGCCGCTTTAGCACTTGATAAAGTAAAATCAGCTGAGGTAAAAGTTGAGCGGATTCCAGGAGTTGATGCAGCAATTAGCAGATTGCCATCTTTATTGATAAAAGGGATATTTGATGGACTTGAGCCTGGCGGAAGCCCTTGCAAAGTCTCGGCATTGATAGCATAACCAACATTAGCAATTTGTTGTCGAGGTGTCATCTCACTGTCTGAGCCAACTGTGATGCCAAGATACACGTTCGTGTTTTCAGTAAAAATAGAGTTAGGGATTTCAGTACCACAGACTTGTTGAGGTGGAGTAGGAGAGTATCCTGATCCGCCAATCAAGACATTGAAGATTCCATCTTGATCAGGCGTGATTGAGCAGGCGCCAGTATCATATAAGGCAGTACCACCAGTTGAGACGTTATAAAGCTTAAAAGTGACGTTAGTGGCAGTGGTGATCGGGTTGCCAAGAGTGTCTGTTAGCCGTCCCTGAAAAGATAAAAGCCGGCCAGCTTTGGTTGGCGAGACAGGGTAAGCAAAGGTCTTGGTTGATTTGCTAAAAAACTGGTTATAAATTCCAGCGCCAAGTGTTGCCACAAAAATCAAAACAATAAGAACACCGATATAATATTGCAGTGATGGAAAATTAAGATTAGATTCGATTTGCTTATTTTTTGGTTTATCAATCTTTAAAAAACGAGAAAAAATATTTGATATTTGATATTTGATATTTGATATTTTTATACGGCTTTTCAAAGCCTCATCTGTTTTTGTATTTTTTTGTTCATTGTCAATATTTGATGTTTGATTTTTGATGTTTGATATTTTTTTTGCCGGATTTTCCTTAAGCCAGCCTTGAGAGATGCAAAAAGAAAAGAATTTTCTGATTGTTGACAAGCGCCGGTTAATGGTTTTTAAAGGAATTTTGTTTTCAGCTAAATAGTTTTTGTATTCATTGATTAAATCCGAAGTAACAAAAGCAAGAAGTTTAAGTGGATCATCATCAACTTTTAATTTTTGATTTTTAACTTTTAATTTAAATATCAGCCAACCAATAAAATGACGAAAATCAGATAGGTAGTTTTTCAAAGACAAAGAAGAAATATTTTCCGCAATGAGAAAATTTTTGAATTGAGGCTCAAGATTATATAAATTATACCATTTTTCAGTCATATTTTCATACTAATATATACAATAGACGGTTGTCAAGAGGTATTTTGTTAGTATTTTGATATATTTTAATAGTAGTTTAAAAATAATCCTATATTAAAATTTAATCATATTTAATAAAATTACCGCAATAAAAATTTAATTACTCATCTATATCATATTATATCAACAATCTTATAGTATTATAAGATGTGTTTCTCTTAATTTTGAGTTATTTTTTTAAGATTTTTAAATAAGTTTATAAAAGATTATTATCTATGTGAGCATTTTTAAAAACGGATATTTTTTAAATTTTTTTGTTTTTTTCTTATTCAGGGTATTCTTGTTAGTGATTTTTGATAAACTTAGGTTAATAAATTTTGTTCTTTTATTTATTGGTTTTGATTTAGCAGATTAATCTTTTAATTGCTATTTTTTTTAAATTTCAATTTTTATTTTTCCTAGAACCTAAAAAAAATATGATGATTATAGTTAAAGATTTTCATTTGTTATAAAACAACAATAATGCATTTTCTTTATCCTCATTGACTTTTTTAATGATAATTTTTAACATAATAGTTAATGAGTAAAAAAATCATTTTATTAATTGTTTTTTTAGGGATTATACTTGGGTTTACTATTTTTTTTGGGCTTTATGAGGTGCAGTTTTTTAGCAGTCGAGCTTCAATAAAAAGAACTAATTTTTCCTTAGACAACTCCTATGTTTTTATTACTCCGCTTCAGGCTAGAGCCAACGGACAAGAAAAAATCCGAGTGACAGTTTTTGTTTTGGATGATCGAGGACTAGGGGTTTTGGGGAAAAATGTGATTTTGTCTAGCAATGAAGCCTTAAATATCGAAAATATTCAAGCATCAACTGATAATCTAGGCAAAGCTTACTTTGATATCAGTTCCATCAAGCCTGGAGATTACTATCTTGAAGTCAAAATTGATGGTCAAAGATTAAAACAAAAAGTTCACTTGGTTTTTAATTAGTTGATTTGTCAATCTTTTTTATCAATTAAAACTGGTAGATTTAGTCTGTATAAAACAATTTCTCTGTGATTTGTTGCTTGTTTGATTAAAACTTCCAAAAAATACAAAATTAAGCCAACAATTTCAAGAAAGATAACAACCTCAAGTAGTCGATCTTTGATCAAGCTCCAGATAAAACCAAAAAACTGAAAAATAATCATCCAGACAGGCAAAATTTTCAATGATAATTGAATACTCGCTGGAGAAGTGGTGTTTTGGTAATTGGCCTGAGCAAAAAGTCGAAAATTTTGCGCTTGAGAGGCAGGTATACTAAGAGAAAAATTACCTTTAGCATCAGTTTTTGCAAAAATTTTTGGCAAACCAAAAGCCTCAACCGGTTTAATCAGTTGAAAGATTTTAGCTAATTTAGAGCTTGAAGACTGATTAAATAAAGATAAACTCACGTCAGTATTAGGTAAGCTTTGGCCAGTCAAAATCACCTCATCACCAACATAATAAACTGATTTATCCAAAGATAAGGTTGGCGGTAGGATAATTGGTCCAATTACAAGATTTGATCGATTGGGAAAAGGAGGCAGACAAACTGGTGAGGAAACTCGGCCAAATTGATCTTTAGCGCTTAAGCAAGCTTCAGCTTGGTTAACTGGAAGATATCGATCCCTAAATTCAAAATATCCTTGATTATCAGCCCAAACCTGATCAACTATTGTTAAGCCATTTAAATTGACTAAAGCGCCTGGTGAGGTATAGCCATAAAGAGTGAATTTAAACTCACCAATTGCTAAAGAGTTAATAATAGGAGAAAGATTAGTTTTGATTCCAGCCACCTGAGAGTTTGGAGATTGAGTATCTGCAGTAAAATAAAGATAGGCGAGTTGAAAAGGAAGTAAAAAGAAAATAATAAAGACAGTGATAAACTTTTTTTTGTTCATAAAATGATTATAGCTTATCTTTATTGGCCTTTTTGAAGTTGTTTTTTTAGTTTTTCGATTTCTTCTTGTTCTTTTTTAAGCTCCTCCTCAAGAGATTTTTCTTTTTGAATAAAGTTTTTATAAAAATGATTAGCCAGCAGATAAAGAATCATTAATGTTAAAACAACAACTACTGCCACACGCCAAGGAAAGACCCAGACATAAGTTGAGGCAGTTAAAACCTGGCCAGTTTCTCCATATGAGGCAGTTAAGTCGATTCTGTAGCGACCAAACATCCATTTTTTTCCTAATTCATTGGTAAAAGTGCGTGAAGTATCAGGAAAAATATTTTGAGGTTTTAAAAGTTGTTGATCGGTGATGCCTTTAAACATATTAGTTAAGGTAATCATGCCTTTTGGATTGATATGATAATCTCCTCGATTTAAAATATCAGTGGTGATTTTAATTGGACCATACTCAAGAAAGCTTGGCGCAAAAAATCTAGCAATTAGTGCTTTTTCAGTGATCGGTCCTTTGACTTTAATATAAATAAGCGAGGCAATTCGTAAGGCTGTTGCTGAGGTTTTATCTTCGATGTCGGTTTTTTTATTTAGATTGTTAATAACTTCAAAAAAAACTGCTACATATCGGCCACCTGGATGAGCGTCTTTTGGAGTGTTAATGTCTACTTGTAAATTGACTTTTTCATGAGCTGGTAAGGTGGCTTTATCATAAAGAGTTTTTATCCACTTAGCAGCGCTATATTTGGTTGGGGCATCTTCTGGGTTTTCGATCAAGCGAGGCGTGCCCTGATTATCATCAACAATAAAATCAGCTGTTTTAAAAAAACCTGAAATTGGTTCATCTGATTGGTTATAAAAGGTGATTGTTAATCTTTGTTTTTCACCAGGAGTAACCTCGACCTCGTTTCTGGCTGGCAAAACCGTGATGGGTAAAGTTGGTTGAGCCAAAACAGGAGTTATGTTAGCAAAAAAAAAGATTAAGACTGTCAAAATTATTGTAATTAATTTTTTTTTCATAGTTTAAAAACTAGCTGTAGCTGTTAACTTGACAATATTATAATAGTAACCAGCTGGTTGAGTGGCTGAGACATTAAGTCTATAGCAAAGATAGACTTGAGAAGAGGCTACTGGTCCAGTTGATGACATAATTGTTTGTTTAGTTTCTGAGGCTTCTTGATCAGCGAATTGTTTAGTAGAAAATATTCTGCTTGATTCGTTATAAACAAAACTGGCATCTGTACCAGAAACATTTTGTAGTGAATAACCCAAGCCATATCTTGTTGGATTTGTCCAGTCATCAGAGGTTGACTCAGTACAGGAGCTATCGCAGGTGGTGTCCTGAATACAAGAGTTAGCTTCACCAGCATTAGCTCCAGTACAAGTGATTCCATCTTTGCCCATCTGATCGTTTTCCTCAATTTTTACATTGTAGCCTGAGGCAGCATTAGTTGAGACAGTGACAGTTTGGGCTGCTTCTTGAAAAGAGCCAAAATTAGCAATTGTTCCCCAAGGGACAGAGGTGGCAGTGGTTGTCACATCTGTTGTTTGGCCACAAGCTGAGGTTGAGGAGGGTACACCAGCAATTGTCACTGATAGAGTTTCTTCTATTTTAGCTGAGACCAAAACACCCTCAATTACCGCCACTTTAATATTGCTTTGATCTAAAGTATTGTCAGAACCATCACGAGTTTTAACATTAAGAGTGTAGACATCAGCAACGCCTTGGGTGTGACCAGTGGTGATAGGAGCGGGATTGATCAATTTTTTATTAGCATCACCAATTGTGACCGTAATTGTAGCTCCTGCAGCACAGCTGTCAGTATTTCGATCAATTCGAATTGTATGATCATTAGTGGCATCTCCAGCATTGACAGCAGCTACAGTCCAATTATTATTGCAACCTGAGGAAGACACCGAGACATTGCTAGTTCCTAAGCCATTTAAATCAAAACCATTGGTGGCAATTGTACTATTAGTATCAGGAAAACCATCATTAGTTTGACCAGTGATATCAACAGCTGGAATTGTAATTAAAATATCGCCATCTGAAGGGACAGCATTAGCTAAGGTAAAGGTAATAGTATGAATAGCTGATTGGGTGGCAATGACATAGTCATTGGCGCCTAATGCATTTGCTCCAAGAGGAGGCGATATATTAAAAGTGGTACTATTAACGATATTGGCGACTGTATAAGTGGATTGTTGATAACAACCATCTAAGTTGGCGCCAGCAAAACAGACAACATCTTTTGGAAAAAGATGATTGGTGTCATTATCAGCATTGCCTGATGAATCAATAGTAATTACTGAGCCATTAGCAGCACCAGTGGCAACACCAGCTCGATATGATAGACGGGCGTTACTTAAAGTATCTGAGGCATTGATAAAACTAGCACTTTCTTCGTTTGGAGTAAATTTTGGCACTTGAAAAAGGAAGATATAGCTAAATTGAGTAAAAATAAAAACAAAAAGGATAATTTTTCTGATTTTTCTTGTCATATTATAAATAAAACAAAAAAATATTTATTTGTCAATAAGAATTTTTTTAAGTTTAGGTCTAAAAATTCACTTGACAGTCAATTATTCGTCTGTTAAATTTTAAATAATATGATGATTAAAGAAAGACGAACGAAAATTCTTCTTAGTCTTTTTCTTTTTACAGACGTATCTTTTCAACCAGTTAATTTTGATAAAAATATTGAAGTGATTTTTGATTTAGTAATGAATCAAAAAACCAAAGGTGTTTTAGCCGGAATGATTAAAGAGGGATTATTGGAAAAAAAAGATGAAAACAGTTATCAAATGACAGAAAAAGGTTTTTCAGAGTTATGTTTTGAGTTTCCGTTTTTTAGATTTTTAAAAGATAGTTGGGATAATAAATGGCGGATTATTTCTTATGAGATTCCTGAATCAAAGCGCGAAATCCGCGATCGTTTACGAAGAGAGATGCAAGGTTGGGGATTAGGTCCGTGGCATCGTTCATTTTGGCTGACTCCTCATCCGGTAATTAATAGACTTAAAGATTTGGTCTTTCAAAAAGAAGAAGAGAAATATATTCAAGCATTTGAGGCTGATTATGCTTTTGGTGATCGTGAGATTTTAATTGAAAAAGTTTGGGAAAAATCTAATCTTGACAAAAACTATCGTGAGCTTTTTAAAAAATGGCATGATATCCTATCTTCAAATGAAGAAAAAATTGAGAAGTTTAAAAAAGTAATTCATTCTTATATTGACATACTTCGCCAAGATCCAGGTTTACCCAAAGAGTTAATCGGCGAGAACTGGATTGGTTTTGAAGGCTGGAATATTTTTAAAGAAATAAGAAGCATTTTGTTAAGCTAATTTTTTAGTTTAAAAACAACGTCACCATCTTTATCCGTTCGTTTTGTGATAATTTTTAAGGCTTCTAATAAATCTAATACTTCTTTGGCAGGATGTCCATAAGAATTATTTTTCCCAACACTTATCACTGCAATTTGAGGTCTGATAATTTGTAAAAACTTTTGGTTCATTCCATTTTTTGAGCCATGATGGGGAATTTTTATGATATTGACATTTTTTAAAAAGTTAATTTGAGTTTGATTAGCTAATAAATTAAGAATTTTTTGGGAAGCATCACCAGTGAAAAGGACTTTAAAATCATTTTCTTGAAAAAGAAGCAGGTGAGAGTAGTCATTGTCGTCTTTTGAAACAAAGTCTTTATCAGGCCAAAAAAACCAAAAAAGATCATTGTCTATTTTAATTTGATCGTCAGTAAATTTTTTTAAGATTGTAACTTGTTTTTTTTGAAGTTTTTCCAAAAGATTTTTATAAGCTTGACTAATAAAAGGCGAGTCAATGGTGATAAAATAATCAATCTTATAACGGTCGTTAATAAAATAAAAACCTTGATAATGGTCTTTGTTTGGATGGCTTAGAAAAGCCAGTTCAATTTTTTTATCCCAAAAAGGCATATATTTTCCAAGGCACGACAAGATGCTTTTATCAGGCCCAGCATCGATCAAGACGTCAATTTTATTTTTAATTCTAAGATACGCAGCATCTCCTTGACCAACATTACAAAAAACCAAAGTCGTTCTTTGATCCAAATTTCTAATGAAAAAATAAACCAAAAAACTAATAGCAGAAAAAATTATTAAAAAAATCAAAATAATAAATAATTGTTTTTTACTGATTCTGACAGTCTCCATAAAATTTATTTACTGGTAAAATTGATACGATCGCACCATAATTTTCAGAATAATTTTTAAGTTTAGATTGTCTATTTAGTCCAAAACTGATTAATTAATTTATCATTGTTTTTAATATTTGTTTTGGATCCTTCAATAAGAAGAACTTTTTCATTAATTTTATTTTCTTTTAACCAATTTTTTAAAACATGAAATTGATCGAAAGGGCTAACCCAGACAGATTTTTGTAGCATTATAAATCCTAATTGCTTTAATATTCTTCTAAATTGATTTCTTTTTACTCGGTTTAATTCTTGAATATCAAAAATTACTATTCTTATTTTTTTATCCCAATTATTTTTGCTGAAATATAATTGAGGATATTTTGTTTTTAAATAATTGTTTGATTTTTGAGTAAGAATAAATTTATAATTTTTTTTTCTAAGTTGTTTTTTAATGATATAACCTTGTTTTTTAAGATCGTAATAAAGATTATTTAATTTTTTAATATTTATTTTAGGAGGTGATTCTTGAAAATAATGACGATTATAATGATAATAACTAGAAATCAAGTTAAAAGGATCACGGATCTCTTCATATATATCTATTAATTTAGAAGATACTAATAACACAAAATCCTTAAAAGAAATTTTTTGTTTCTTATTTTTTTGATACGATCGCATCATATTTTTAAGTAAAAATTTATAATTTAGGTTGATAGATTAATTTAATTGTTGTTTAGTATTTTTAGTGTTTTTTTGTAATTTCTTAGATTTTTCTATCATTATTTTAAAAACTTATAAAAATTCCTGGGATTTTGGATAAGAAATTAACGGTCCAAATAATATAGTTGGTGATTAGATAAGCCAGCCAAGCAAAGGGTAAGCCAAGATAATAATTGATTTTGCCCAAAATTGCGGTTAAAAGACCAATGACCATTAAAAAAGGTACTAAAAATGAGACTAAAACATTGGCAATGGGTGAAATCAATGAGATTTGTTTAAAATAAATAAAAATGATTGGTGCAGTAAATATTTGAGCGGCCAAAGAAGTCTTGAAATCAGCGTTAATTTGATTGATAAAATTGACAATTCGATTTTTAGTTTTGATGATTTTGAATTGGCCAAATAAAATTATTCCCAGAGTTGCTCCATAGGATAGTTGAAAAGAAACAGTTTTTATCCATTTTGGGAAAAAAATTAGAGAAAGAACAAAGGATAAAAACAAAGCGTATAAAGAATAATTTTTTCTGCCAGTTTGAAAAGCAACGATCGTCAAAATACTCATAAAAGCAGCACGCAAAATTGGGGCTTGGATGCCAACAAATAAAACAAATAAAATAATTGTTAGTATCGTTATCATATTAGATATTTGTTTGCTAAAAAAATAGGTAATTGAGTTGACAATTGAGGCTAAAATAGTGATATTTATACCAGAAAGAACTACCAGATGAAGCAACCCAACCATTTTAAGTTGCTGATAAAACTCTTTTGTTGTTTTTAAATCAATGCCAAAAAGAATACCATTTAATAAAGAAGCATGAGGTTCAGGTAGGTATTGATTGATAACGTCTGTAAATATTTTGGAAGTCATTTTAAAGACTGATTAAATCTTTGATTTTTTCAAAAGTACTTTGATTGATAATTTTTTTAGTTAAAAGCTCCTCAAGGCTTTGGAATGGCCTATTATTAATAATTTTTTGGGCTAATGTTTTGCCAATTCCGGGTAATGTATCAAGTTCATCGATACTAGCATTGTTAATACTGACAAGATTTGTTGAGTTTTCGTTATTAAATGGTAATAAGTTTGCTTGTGAGTTATTAATGAGTTGAGGATTTTCAACAAAATAGCCATTTTGTACTTCCCAGTATGAGGGAATATAGATTTTTTCTTGATCGCTGACAAATCTTGCTAGATTAAAATTGCGATAAAAAAATCCTTTATCTGCCTGATCAGAGAGGCCGCCAGCCTGGTCGATAATATCTTTAAGTCTAGTATTATTTGAGGCTCTGTAAAGCCCTGGGTTATTGACGCTTCCTGAGACGTCTACCCAGATTTCTTTTTTGAATTTTGTTTGATTCTCAGTAGCTTTAGTCTGAGTAATAATTGGGGTTTGACTATCTTCTTTTGTTTTTAGATAAAAAAACAATGATACAGTGGTTATAAAACCAGCGATTGAAATAAAAATAATTTCCAGCCAATATTTTTTTAATTTTTTAGCGACTTTTTTGTTAATCATATCTTTAAAATAAAAAAAGAGATGAGTTTTGGCTAGTGCATATAACCAACAAAAATGAAGTTTTGGATTGTTATGATGAGATATTTTTTTTAATATCCATCATTCTTCGTTGTTACTGTATCTTTTGATTAAATAAATGATTATTGTGATAAGAATTATTATTATGGCAGTTAGCTTAAATGGAAAAGCAAAAAATGAGGTTGAGGCATAAACTGTCGGTGAGTTTTCTCCAAAACTAACTGCCGTTGATAGCCGATACCAACCAACAAAAAATCCAGGCAAAATCAAAGAAACAGGATTTTTAGCTGATGGATCTTCAAATGAAGCAGATGGTGAAGCCTCAACTAGTCTCTCTGATTCAGACAAAATATTTTTTGGGATGATATCAAAAGACATTTTTTCACCAAAGCTTCCCGTTAAGGTGATTTTTCCTTCAGGTTTAATCAGGTTTTTTCCTTTATTGGCAATAATAAAAATTAAGGGAATCTTTTCAAAAGAATCATAGATTTTTTTTGAGGTTTGAAAAAGTACTACTTTAGGCTTGACCTCAACTAAACCACTGCTGCTTACGGTAATTAAAATATTTGAGCCAATGGCAGCTTTGGCTTGGGTACTAGCAATACCTGGTTGAGGATTAAGAGGAGTAGTTTCGGCTAAAAGCGTATAGTAATAATCTCCCTCAGGCGCTCCGTCAGGAACTCTGATTTTTAAAAGAATTTGCTGGGATTGACCAGTTTTTAAAAAAAACGGTTGCTCAAGCTCTAAATCAGCATTATCAAGACTAAATCTTACCGGTCCATTAAGTTCATTTTTTAGATTGATTTTTCCTAAATTATCTTTTGGTTCAAAACTGACCACCTTAGCTTTTAGGTAAACTGGATCACCAAAGTTTTCCACTTTATAGGCAATCATCACTGATTTTCCTGGTTTAATAACTGCCTCAAGTAAAGGTGGAGAGATAGAAAGAGATACTTGTTGGGCCAAAACTGGCTGACTAAGAAAAAAAAATAAGAAAATAATAATTACAGACGCAAATTTTTTCATTAAAATGAAGGCGTGGCAACAAAACTAATAATTGTTTGATAACTGCCTGGAGGTTGAACTGGTGAGACATTAGCTTTAAAAGTCATGGTTGCTTGGCGATTTTTACCGACATTGATTGAGGACATGACAACTACTGGTGATTCATTATTAGTCAAATCAGCAAAAGGTCGATATTTATTTGATGAGTCAAAGTCAGAGGGAATATCATTACCACTCATATTGTAACCAAAGCCATAAGCAGTATTTGATGTCCAATTTTTTGCTAAAGTCTCAGTGCAAGTTTCTGTACCTCCATTACAACTGGTATCAGCAATTGTGTTTCCTGATAGGGTTTTTAAAGGTCCAAGCTCAGCCGCTGTCACTTGATATTGACCAGCGCTACCAAAATAAACAGTCAAAGTTGTTGAGGCAGTTGAGGGAGTATTGGGAACAAGTGTTCCAAGAGGAATATTAATATTGGAGACTGAAAATCGAAAAGGAATAATTGAGTGAATGTATTGAAAACCAGCTTTAACCACATATCCAGTTGAGGAAAACTCACCAGCTGCCAGTTGCCCAAGAGTGTCAGAGATTTTGTAGTTGGCTGAAGATTTATCACCTGAGGCTGAGTTGACATTGGCGCCTTGAATTTTAAATCGAGATGACTCCATATTTTCTGCAACAACAAAACGGATTAATAATAAAAAGCTAAAAACTAAAAAGAAAAAACTAATGATCTTTTTCATATTTTTCAATTAATTTTTCCATTCGAGAAACTGATTTTTTAATGATTGTTAATTCATGATCACCCATAAAATTTTCAAGAGCTTGGGAGATGTTTTTTAAGTGATTTTTAATGATTAAAGTTAAAAAAAGAAGATTGTTTTCCTCCATTTGTTGATTTTTTTTAGTAAGCTGGCGAATTTGCTCATACTCTTTTCCCAGATACAAAGCAAAAGGTGTCAAAAAAGCTAAGGATAAAATCGGCAGTAATGATTTAAAATCTTGATTTTGAGGCATCATTAAAAGATAAAAAGAAATAAGAGTTAGAGTGAGGGTAATTGAGATAATTGGCTCAAGAAGAAGAGAGACAGAAAAAAGCAAAAAATAAATCAAAAAGAAAAAAGGAGAGTTCACACCTCCAGTGGTGTTAACAATTCCCAAAACTACCAAGGTAAAAATCACTGACTCAATCAATTTTGAAGATGAGTTTTTAATAAAAAATTTCTTAGTTAAGTAAAGGACAATAAATAAAAAAGCAGCAATTTGCAGATCATAACTGCCTAAATTTGTTTTTGGAAAAATAAAAGTTAAGACAACACTAAAAATTAAAATTAAAGAATGAATGATTTCTCTGCTCATAATTTTAGTATATAAAAAATCTTGTTTATTATCGATGATTTTTTGTATAATAGTAAAATGAATAAAAATATTAGCCAAAGTTTTGGCAGCGAGATTGTTGATGAGTTAAAAAAGGTCTCTTGGCCAACAAAAAAGCAGACCATCAGATTGACAATGATTGTGATCATTGTCTCCTTGATAATTGGACTATATATAGGTATAATAGATATTTTGTTGGCAAAAGGATTGGAAGTTTTAACCAAATTTAGATAAATTTATATGACCGATAAAATGGATAAAATTGCTCAAGAGCAAAAAGAGGCTTTTAAAGTCAATGTTCCTCAAGATGATCAGGCCAAGTGGTATGTGATTCATGTCCAAACAGGTTATGAACAAAGAGTCAAACAAGCTTTAGAGCAAAGGATTAAGTCTTTGGGTGTTGAAGATAAAATTTTTAACATTGTTATACCTACTCGAGAGGTGGTTGTTGTCAAGCGAGGCAAAAAAACCAAAGCCACTGAAAAAGTTTTTCCTGGCTACATTTTGGTAAAAATGATTCTTGATGATAACTCTTGGCTGGTGGTGCGGACAACTGAAGGAGTGACTGGTTTTGTTGGTGCTGGTTTGAAGCCCACTCCCATCTCACAAAAAGAGGTTGAGGCAATTATGAAGTTTGTCCAGCAAGAGCAGCCAAAGTTTAAAGCTAAGTTTTCTGTTGGTGAGGCTGTCAAAATAAAAGAGGGCCCTTTTGCTGACTTTTTGGGTACAATTGAGGCAATTGATGAGGAAAAAGGTAAAGTAAAAGTTTTAGTGTCAATTTTTGATCGAGAAACACCAGTGGAGTTGGATTTTTTACAAATTCAAAAACTTTAATTTTTTATGGCAAAAAAGGTGAAAACAATTATTAAGCTCAATTTACCAGCTGGTGAGGCGACTCCAGCGCCTCCAGTTGGGCCAGCTTTGGGTCAGCATGGTATTCCGATTATGGATTTTATCAAAGAGTACAATGCCCGCACTGCCAAGCTAAAGGGTCAAGTGATTCCGGCAGTGATCACGGTATATGAGGATAGAACTTTCACTTTCATCACTAAATTGCCTCCAGTTGCCGCAATGATCAAGAAAAAACTTAATTTGCCTAAAGGTTCAGGTAAGCCAAACACTGAAAAAGTAGGAAAGTTAACTAAAGCCCAAGTGGAGGAGATTGCCAAAGAAAAGTTAGCTGATCTAAATACCGATGATCTTGAGGCAGCTAAAAAAATTGTTGCTGGCACAGCCAGATCAATGGGAGTTGAGGTTGAAAATTAAAAATTAAAAGTCAAAAATTAAAAACTAAAATTATGGGAAAAATTAAAACAAGAATTTTAGGTTTAGAGGAGATTGAGGAAAAGCAAAAAAAAGAGCAAAAAGAAAAAGCCGCCATAAAAAAAGCTCAAAAGAAAAAAGAAGAAAAAGAGGTGAAAGTTGAAAAAAAAGAGGAAGAAAAAAAGTCAAAGGAAAAGATTGAGAAAAAAGCAGCTTTTTCTACTAAAAAAAGAGGGAAAAAATATCTTGAGGCCAAAAAATTGGTTGATAAAAATAAACAATATTCTTTAAAAGAAGCAATTGCTTTACTTAAGCAGATGAAAACAGCTAAATTTGATCAATCAGTTGAGCTTCATTTGGTAGTTGATGAGATTGGTTTAAAAGGCGAGGTAGAGCTGCCATTTTCAACAGGAAAAAAAATCAGGGTAGCTGTTGTTGATGATAAGGTTTTGGCTGAGATTGAAAAAGGCAATCTTGACTTTGATGTATTGGTGACTCATCCTTCATATATGCCGCGTTTGACAAAATTTGCCAAAATATTGGGACCAAAAGGATTGATGCCAAATCCTAAAGCTGGGACAATTTCCACCAATCCAGAGGAGGTTGTTAAAAAATTTGAAAAAGGAGTGTTGCGTTTTAAAACTGAGCCTAAAGCTCCGCTTATTCATCAGATGGTGGGAAAAATATCAATGAAAGAAGAAGAGCTTGAGGCTAATGTAGCAAAATTTATTGACTCAGTTGGTAAAAAACATATTATCAAAGCTTACATTAAAGCAACAATGACGCCTTCTTTAAAGCTGCAGGTTTCTTAGGTTAAAATTCTTTTAAATTCTATACTTTTGTGATATGCTTTTTTTATGGATAAGGCTAAGTTTTTGATTTTTAAAACCAGTGGTTTTTGGTTTTATTTGTCTAAAAGTCAAAAAGATTTGATTAATGAAGGAATGTATCTGATGAACGATGTCATAAAAGATAAAGTCTATCATTTTAAAGACTATTCTTTTTTAGTTTTTCCTTTTGCTAAAGCTTATGAGGGTTTTTTAAAACAGCTATTTAAAGATATTAAGTTTATTTCTCATTTAGATTATATATCAGATCATTTACGTCTGGGCAAATTAATGTCGCCAAATTTAGTAAATAAGTTAGGTGAGCGATCACTTTATAAAAAAATTAAAGATAGGGTAGGTCAGGATTTGGCTGACAAAATCTGGAACTGTTGGAAAATCGGCCGCAACCAAGTATTTCATTATTATCCTCACAATATTAAAGCTTTGTCTTTTGGTGAGGCTGAGGCAATCACTGAAGAGATTTTGCAGACTATGGAGGAGAGTTATCAAAGACTTTATAAACAATGACTGATCCTAATTCAGAACCAATACCAAAAATTGAGACGTTTTTAAAGGCTTTTGCTCGTGAAAATTTACCACCAATCAATGAGGAAGCTTCAAAAATATTAATGTCATATTATGGAGATGATATAAATAGATTAGAAGGAGTCTTGCCAGAAGATCATCAACGAGAAAAAAGTATTTCTGTTTTAAAACAATTTTATAGCCTGGTTTTTGATAAAGGTTTACAAAAAAAAGTTAGTATTGAAATCAATGGAGTAAAACAAGAAGAAAATTCCCAATATTTACTAAGTCGGCCTGGTTGGCTTGATCAGATTAAAAGAAGAAGCGGTGATAATTTTGAGAATTTATCTGGAATTTTGATGCTTGATGTTGCCAATCTTTCAGGCGCCAATAATGTTTCTCCAGAAAATGGTGATTTACTGCTTTTGCGAGTGGCTAGATTATTAAATGAGTCATTAGATGGGTTGCCTGAGGAAATAAAAAAAAGCTATCAATTTATTCCTTGTCGATATGGTGGTGATGAATTTGCGGTGGCAGTAATAAAAAATGCAGGAGTTGAGGCTTCCCAAATAAATTTAGAAGCAATTTTACAACAAATTAAAGATAAAATTAGTCAACAAGAAGCTTATTATTCAGTAAATGGTCAGTCTAATTCTCAAAAAATTGAATTAAAAGAAGACGCTACTAAAGTAATTTCTTTGCCTAATGCTGGGATTGATAGAGAAATTTTTATTTGGGCAGTTAATAAAGGAAGTGTTATTAATCAAAAAGAGATTGAGTTTTTAAAACAATTCTTTGGCAAGGATGAAAATAAAATCAGAGAATATCTTAAGAAAAATCAAAGACCAAAAAGAGATTATTCCACAGAGGCTTTATTTTTAATGCATGATTTAGCCTCAAAACATCCAGAATTAGCAGTTCCTTTATATTTAGCTAATCTTTTAGATCAAAAAGCTAATGATGAAAATCATACTAGATTGATTTCAGTTTTGAGATTTGTTGATGAAGCTTTATATGATCCGCTTTTGGGTGAGATGGTCAATAGTTTTGAGGATTTCAAAAATCATTTAGAAAGAGAAGAGTTTTCTTCAGTTTTCGGAATGGAGTTAAAATTTGTCAAAGAAGTTAATGATAGTTTTTCTATGGTTGTGGCTGATGAGATGATTAAAGCTTTTTATCAAGTAATAAATAATCAGCTAGGTGATGAGGCAGATAAAGTAAAGATTTTTCGGCGTGGTGGCAGTTTTTTTATTGGATTAAAAAAAGGAGCAACATTATCTGAAAAAACCATTGATAAGTTGAAAAGATTAACAACTTTGAAAATAGATAAGGTTTTTGAATATCCAGTAAACTTAGAAATTCCAGTTAGTCCTTATCAGTGGGAAAATCCAGATATTAAAAAATTAGGAGAGTTCATGGGAGAGATGGATAAATCATGGTATCAAGTGGTAAAAGAGCGCAATGATTTACCAGAAGATCTAAAGGATGCAAAAGGAAATATATCTGTTAATAATATGTCTCAAGTTATAATTGATGCAAATAATCCTTTAACCAGTTTAACTTTAACTAATTTATATCGACTTTTTTTTGGTAGTAAAAAAAGGGGAGAAAAAAGGAGAGAAGAATTTAAAAAAACTATAATTAGTTAGAAGTTGATCATTTATTTATTTGATTATTAATTGTCATTATTATTTATTCATTATTTTTTATTTTTATCCGATACCTGAGGTGTCATATTTATTCCATCTCCAAGGTGGAGAGAAGTGATGGACTAAAGATGATAGAAAGCGTCTTCTTGAACTTCAAGAATTATTAGAAGGAAGGGGTTCAAGTAGGTTATTCAAAGAATTAAGTATGAGAGACAGACTGTGGCAGGAACAGTAGTTGGCGGTGTTGGTCAACCAGAATTAACATCAGAAGAACAAAAAAATAGCAGAAGCAAATTTAGATAATGCCATTAAAAAGATGAGGCAAAGAATAAAATAAAATTACTCTTCAATCGTTGATAAATCACCTGTTGGTAATCCTAATTCCTGCGCTTTTAAAACCCGTCTCATAATTTTGCCTGAGCGGGTTTTTGGGAGTTTGTCAACAAACTCAATCTCATCAAGCGAGGCAATTGGACCAATTTTCTCACGGACGAGATTGTTTATTTCGGTTTTTAGCGACTCAGTTGGTTTTTGGTCAATTTTTAAGATGACAAAAGCTTTAATTGATTCACCTTTGATTTGATGGGGTTTGCCAATGACGGCTGCCTCAGCCACAGCTTGATGCTCAACAATGGCGTGTTCGATCTCAGCTGAGCCAAGCCTGTGCCCTGAGACTTTGATAACATCATCATTTCTGCCAATAATCCAAAAATAACCATCTTCATCAATTTTAGCTGAATCACCGGTGAAATATAGAAAGTTTGGATTTTGATTTTTGATTTTTGCATTTTTAATTTTCTCAAAATATGTTTCTTTGTATTTTTGCGGATTATTCCAAAGGTCCAAAAGCATTGAGGGCCAAGGAGTTTTTAGGACAAGA
>JBNASR010000005.1:0-18242 GCA_049717425.1 Microgenomates group bacterium
AAAATTAAATTAACCAATGTTAAGATCGTTTTAACCAACAGTTATCATTTAAATGAGTCAGATATTGATAAAATTTTTTGGTTTGGTTTTTCCCAAAGTCAAGAAAAAATTTTAAGACTTTTTAGCCTGCCTTTTAAAAAAAATGAGATAACAAAAGATTATTTTATATTTTTTCACCGTTTTCTAACTAAAAAAAATCTCATTTTATTTTTATTAATTGCGTTTTTTATTTTTAATCTTTTATTTTTTCCTTTTTTGTTTTTATCTTCATTTTTTACTTACCAATCTTATCGATCATTTAAAAAACAAAATTATTCTTCCTTAGAAAAAAATCTTAAATTAGCGACTAAATTTAATCAAATTGCCAAAAATCTTTACAGTCAACCGCGTTCTATTTATTTAATGTTTGGTTTAGCAAGCTTTCCTGATGATCTTTTTTCATTAAATAGCAATTCAATTGAGGCATTTGGAGAAGTTGAAGCGATTATTAACTCAACTAAAAAATTACCAGAGTTAATCTTTGAAAAAAATAAAAGCGATGATCAAAAAGAAAATCTTAAGTTAGTTTTTAACAAAATAAATGACTCTTTAACTAAATTAACCAATAATTTGGAGATTATCAATCAAAAATTAAACTGGTCTTTTTTCAAAAAAAACAAAGATGAATTATTAGAGATAGCTGATGCTTTAAATAAAAGCAAAAATCTAATTGATTATTTTGAAAAAATTTTAACCAGTGATAAGGAAAATAAATTTTTGATTTTCTTTGCTAACAATATGGAGCTGCGGCCTGGAGGCGGTTTTTTGGGGTCGTTTGCTGTTGCCATTATTGGTAATTATCAGATTGGCGATCTAAAAATTTATGATGTCTATGATGCTGATGGTCAATTAAAGGTGCATCTTGATCCACCAAAACCATTAGCCAAATACTTATCATTGCCTCATTGGTTTTTGCGAGATTCAAACTTCTCTCCTGATTTTTATGAAAATTATCAAAAAGCTTTATTTTTTCTTGAGCGAGAGCTTAATCTAAAAGATTTTCAAGGAGCAATTCTTTTGACAACGACTGCTGTTGAAAATATTTTGAAAGCATTTAATGATATTTATTTACCTGATTTTAATGAACATATCAATGCTAAAAATTTTTATATCAAAACTCAGCTTAATGTTGAAAAAAATTTTTTTCCTGGCTCAACTCAAAAACAAGTTTTTTTGTCATCTTTGGTGAGACAGGTTTTGATTCAATTACCCAAAGCTTCTCTGACAGTTTTGTTAGAGTCTTTAAAACAATCATTAGATGAAAAACAAATTGTTATGTACTTTAATGACTCACAAATTCAATCTGTTATAGATAATGCTTTTTGGTCAGGAAGAATAATTGAACCAAAATGTTTGCTTAGTGTCCAAAATTGTTTAGTTGACTATCTTTTTCCCTATGATGCCAATGTTGGCGCCAACAAAGCCAATTTTTTTATTAATCGATCCTTTTATTTAAAAACCTATCTTGATAGCAATCAAAGAATCAATCATTTATTATCAATTCAATATCAAAACAACTCTTCAGCTGAAGTTTTTCCAACAGGCTATTATCGAAATTATTTTCAAGTTTTGCTACCAGTTGATTCAAAAATAAAAACAATTACTAAAGATGGGGTGATGATCGAGGATTTTGATCAAAAAGATGGTCAATTTAAAACTATTGGTTTTTACTTTGAGGTGCCACCAAAAAAAGTTGTAGAGATAAAAATTAATTACCAGCTTAACACTCCTCTCCTAAAGGGAAGACAACTTTATCAATTAATTATTCAAAAGCAAATTGGCGCTTTAAATAGCGATTTTATTTTGGATTTTAGTTTTAATAACAATGTTGCTGTTTTAAATAAAAATTTTTCTCCCCTTGTCAAAGATGATTCTCTTGTTTATAATACTAACTTATCAGCAGATAGATTATTTTTTATTGAGTTGCTGAATCAATAAATCTATGAAAAAAACTAATTCACCCCAAAAAACCATTCTTAAAGTTAGCCCAAGAACAATAACCGGTAAAAAAGTTAAAAAGTTAAGAAATCAAGGTTTAATTCCTGCCAATATCTATGGAACAGATTTTAAATCACAGGCAGTTAGTGTGAATTTTAAAGATTTTATAAAAGCCTATAAGGTTGCTAAAGAGACTAGTATTGTTTATCTTGATTTAGAAGGAAAAGAAATTCCTGCTTTAATCAAAAATGTTCAGAAACATCCAATTAATGATCAAATTCTTCATATAGATTTTAGAAAGGTTGATTTAAAGAAAAAAATTATTACTGAGGTACCAGTAAAAATAGTTGGCGAATCACCAGCAGTAAAAGATCTGGGTGGTGTTTTGTTGACTCAAACAGAAACAATTTTGGTTGAAGCTTTACCTGAAGATATTCCTCAGGAAATTGAAGTTGATATCTCTTTGCTAAAGGAAATTGGTCAAGAGATAAAAGTAGTTGATTTAGCAAAATCAGAAAAGTATCAAATTAAAACTAATGCGGATAAGGTTGTTGTTTCAGTTGTTGCTCACAAAGAGGAAAGTGTGGCGCCTGATACAACTGCAGTTGCTCCTGAGGTGATCACCGAAGCTAAAAAAGCTGAAGAAGAAGCAGCTGCGACTGAAGGTAATAAATCACCAAATCCAACCCCGCAAAAATAAAAATTTGTTAAAATAATAATATTATGACAATTATTAAAAGTGAGTTTGCTTTAGCTTTAAATCAAGTTGCCAGCGAAAGAGGCATCTCAGCTGATGATGTGATTGCCTCAATTGAGGCGGCAGTAATTGCTGCTTATAAAAGAGATTATCCGGATAAATTTAGCAAGGGCGATGAGATTATTGCTAAAGTTGACAGAAATACTGGCGAAACCAAAATTCTTAAAAATGGTCAAGATGTTACTCCAGCTGGTTTTGGCCGGATAGCTGCTCAAACTGCCAAACAAGTGATTCTACAAAAAATAAGAGAGGCTGAGAAAAAAACAGTTGCCAGTCATTACAAAAATCAAGTTGGTACTTTAATTAAAGGTCGAGTCATCAGATACGATGGTTTTAATGCTTTTTTTGATATTGGCAAAGCTGAGGCGATTTTACCTAAAGAAGAACAAATAAAAAATGAAAAATACAAAATTAATGAGACAATGACTCTTTATCTTAAAGAGATTGTCAATGATAAATTTGGCAATCCAAAAATTATTGTTTCTCGAGCTGATCCTCGATTGGTAAGTGAGCTTTTTAAAAGAGAGGTACCAGAGATTACCAATGGAACTGTTGAGATTAAAAAAGTTGTTCGTGAACCTGGTGAGAGAGCTAAAGTGGCAGTTTTTTCCTCTCATAGAGGTGTTGATCCAGTTGGCGCCTGTGTTGGTCAAAAAGGAGTGCGAGTGCAAATTGTCACTGATGAGCTTGGTGGTCAGGAAAAAATTGATATTATTCAATGGGTTGAAGATGGCAAACAATTTATAACAGCTGCTTTATCGCCAGCAAAAATTGTCAGTATTGAGATTGATGAAAAAACAAAAAAAGCAAAAGTAATGGTTGAGGAAAAGGAAGCGCCAATTGCTATTGGTAAAGGTGGGATTAATGTCAATTTAGCTTCAAAACTGACAGGATATGAGATTGATATTGTTCAGATTAGCTCAGCAGAAGTCAAACAATCCTCCCCTACTTCAAATCGATCAACTGAAAATTAAATTAGCTAATCTCAAGCAATTTATTAAATAATTTATTATAATTAAACCTATGTTTAGACCACCAGTTGTGACAATTTTAGGCCATGTTGATCACGGAAAAACTACCCTTCTTGATTACATTAGAAAAAGTAATTTAACAGCCAAAGAGGTCGGTGGTATCACCCAGAAAATCGGCGCTTATGAGATCACGACTGATTTTAAAGATTATAAAACCAATAAAATTACTTTTATTGATACCCCAGGACATGAAGCTTTTTCAAGACTGCGCTCTCGTGGGGCCAATGTGGCTGATATTGCTTTGCTTTTGATTGATGGTAAAGATTCTTTGATGCCACAAACAATCGAGTCAATTGCTCATATAAAAAATGCCAAAATTCCCTTTATTGTTGTTATTAATAAAATAGATTTGCCAGAAGCTAATCCTGATAAGGTTCAAAATGATCTTTTAAAATATGAAGTGGTAACTGAAAAAAAAGGTGGAAAAGTGCCGGTTGCTTTAGTTTCAGCCAAAACTGGTAAAGGCGTCAGAGAGCTTTTGGAAACAATTCTTCTTTTGGCAAGTGATCTTAATTTAAGTTATGATATTAATAATCCTCCATTGGCTTATATTATTGAGACGAAGAAAGATAAACGGGGTGTTGTTGTTTCAGCCATTATAAAAGATGGCAAAATTAAGATTGGCGATTATTTATATTATCAAGACAAAAAAATAAAAGTAAGATCACTTATTAATGATTTAGGAAAAAATGTTCATGAGGTTATTCCTTCTACTCCTTTTGAGATGCTTGGTTTTGAAGAATTACCTGAGGTTGGTTTGGTTATTACTAATATGCCAAAAACAAATGATCAAAATAGTTTTAAAAAGAATTCTTCAATGCTAGAAAATTTTTCTTTAGAGACGATTTTGCAAAAAGAAACAAAGGAAAAAAAACTTTCTCTTATTATTAAAGTTGACTCTCAGGGTAGTCTTGAGGCAATTGAGCAATCAATTAAAGACAATCAAAATATTGAGATTGCTTTAAAAGGGATTGGTGAGATTAATCAATCAGATATTTTTTTAGCAAAAACTACCAAATCAATTGTTATTGGTTTTAATGTCAAAGCCACTAAGGAAGCTGAGGATTTAGCTAAGCAAGAGAAAGTGATTATTAAAAATTATCGGCTGATTTATGAGCTAATTGATGAGATTACTGAAGTGGCTTTGCTTTTAAAAGAAAAAGAAGAGAAAGAAAAACATCTTAAAGGTGAGGCAAAAATCCTAGCAATTTTTAATATAGAAAAAGAAATTGTTTACGGGGTAAAAGTGATTAAAGGAAAAATTAATCTTAATGATCCGCTTGAATGCTACCGAGAAAATAGACTTATAGGAAAAACTAAACTGATATCTTTAAAAATTCGGGCAAAATCAGTTGATGAAGTAAAAAAAGAACAGGAAGCGGGAATGATGTTTTATCCTCCACTTGACATTAGGGTGGGTGATGTGGTAAAATCTATCCTATAGTTATGAATAATCATCAAAATACTCTTAGCCGAATCGTTGAGGTCATTAATAAAGGTCAATCTGGAGTAATTATTATTCCCTCTAACGCAACTGCCGATGCCGTTGCCGCAGCCACTTCTTTGTATTTGGGTCTGATAAAGATTGGTAAAAATGTTGCGTTAGCCTCATCTCAAAAACCTGAATTTGATTTAGTTGGAGTTGAAAAGTTTCAAAA
Source organism: Microgenomates group bacterium (assembly GCA_049717425.1). Classification (GTDB taxonomy): domain Bacteria; phylum Patescibacteriota; class Microgenomatia; order UBA1406; family GWC2-37-13; genus GWC2-37-13. The sequence continues at coordinate 5,424 of JBNASR010000005.1, forward strand.
TACAATCAGTGCTGGTGGAGATTCGTTAATGATCTCTTTTCCTTATGTTGAGGGAGCAATTGATAAAGTTGATTACAATATCCAAGGTGAAAATTTTAATTTAATTATTACTCCTCGAGTTGGCTTTCCAAAGCTTGACCCAAGTAAAGTAAGTTATTCTTATACTGGTGGAGTAGTTGATTTTATTGTAGTCATTGATGCACCTACCTTAAATAGTCTTGGCGCGATTTATACTGATAATCAACAGCAATTTGTTGGTCGAGAGATTATCAATATTGATCGACATTTAACTAACACTTATTATGGTACAGTAAATTTTATCGATAAAACTATTTCTTCGGTTTCTGAGTTAATTTTAAAAATTTTGCAGATTTTAAAGGTTGAGATGGATAAAGATATTGCCACAAATCTTTATGCTGGTATTGCTGCCTCAACCAATAACTTTACCTCTTATTCAACCAATGCCAATACTTTTGAAAACATTGCTTTTTTGCTTCGATCAGGAGCAATTAAAAAAGTTATAAGAAAGCCAACTTCAGTAGCGCCTTCAGTCTCAGCTGCGCCATCTTTTGTCAAGCCTCAACCGATGGTTAACTCATTTTCTGTGACTTCAGAAACTCAACCAACACCAATTGAAAAAGTGGAAATAGAAAAACAACCTACTCAGAGTCAATTTGAACAAAATCCTCAAAATCCTCTTCGACCAAAAATCTTCAAAGGCTCAGGATTGATTTAAAAACGATTAATTTTTGCTGTGATCGTATTAACTTTTAATCGATATTTTTGTTTTATAGATTTGTGAAGCTCTAAAGTTTCTTTGTTTTTTATTTTTTTGATGCGATCGTACCAAAATTTTCAGATTAATATTTAGATTTAGATTGTTCTATAAAGTATTTCTAATAATTTAGATTTTTTTATTTTGGTGATTTCTTTTTAGGTTTTTGAGGATGCAGAATAAAGGGTATAAATGATATAATTTTTATCTAAAAGATAGGATTTTGGAGAAGTGCGAGAGTGGTTGATTCGGCACGCCTGGAGAGCGTGTATGGCCGAAAGGTCATCGCGGGTTCGAATCCCGCCTTCTCCGCTAATCAATATTTTCTTGAAAAAATAATCTGCGTCGGTTAAGATTGGTAATATGGATATAAATGAGGCGGTTTTAAGGTTTTTGGAGTACTGCGAGCTTGATAAAAATCTTTCTTTAAAAACAGTGAGAATGTATGGCTACTATTTAAATTTTTTTAAAAATTGGTTTTTAAATCAGTATCAAAAAGAAAAAAATCAAACAAATGTCGAAAGCATTGATGAAAACACAATCAGAAATTTTAGACTCTATCTTTCTCATTACTACAAAAATCCTCATAAAGGTCAACTTAAAAGACAAACCCAAAATTATTTTTTAGTAGCATTGCGCAGCTTTTTTCGATATTTGATAAAACAAAAACTAAAAGTGATGTCACCAGAGATGATTGAACTGGGTAAACAAAAAGATCGGACAATAAAATTTTTATTACCTGAGGAGCTTGAAAAACTATTTCAAGTGGTAGATGTGAGTAGTATTGTTGGACTTCGAGATCGGGCAATTTTGGAGATTTTGTTTTCAACTGGCTTGCGAGTTTCTGAATTAGTTAGTTTAAATCGCGAACAAGTTAATCTTGAATCAGGCGAGTTTGGAGTAGTTGGAAAAGGTGGTAAAGCAAGAGTGGTTTTTTTGTCAAAGCGAGCAAAAGAGTGGCTAAAAAAATATCTTGACAAAAGAACTGACCCTTACTCTCCTCTATTTATTCGTTATTCTGGGCCAAAAGCAAAAGAGGGATTAACTAATGAAAAATTAAGATTATCAGTGCGTTCAGTTGAGCGAATGATTGATAAGTATCGCAAAAAAGCTGGGATTTTATTTAGAATTGGGCCACATGTGCTGCGTCATTCATTTGCCACTGATTTGCTATCCCATGGGGCAGATCTTCGATCTGTTCAGGAAATGTTGGGGCATAAAAATATTTCCACAACTCAAATTTACACTCATGTGACAAATACTCGATTAAGAGAGATTCATGAAAAGTATCATTCAGGAAACCAGTAAAAAGTTTAAAATTTAAAATCAAAAGTTAAAAACCAGAATAATGAAAAAAAACATTTATTTATTACTGTTAATATTTTTTACTTTCATTTTTTTTATTTATTTTTCTTATCTTTCAATAAAAAGAGTTAATACTTTAAATTCTCATTACTATGATTTGGGAATTATGAATCAGGTGGTTTATAACACTAGTAAAGGTAGATTTTTGCAGATGACTAACCCTACTTTTTTGAAAAATATGTCTCGTTTTGCAATTCACTTTGATCCAATTTTAGCGATTTTTGCCCCTCTATATTTAATTAAACCAAGTTTTGCTTGGTTATTACTAGGTCAAGCTTTTGTTGTCTCAATGGGAGCAATTTTTTTATTTTTTTTAGTCAATAAAATTTTAAAAAATCAGCTTTTAAGTTTTTTTATCTCAATTCTTTTTTTGTTAAATTTTGCTGTCCAATGGATGGTTCTTTTTGATTTTCATGCCGTGGTATTAGCAACAACATTTTTTATTGCTGCCTTTTATTTTTTGGAGGAAAAAAAATGGGGTTGGTATTATTTTTTTATTATTTTATCCCTTTTGACAAAAGAGCATATTGGTTTAATAGTGATTTTTCTTGGTTTTTATATATTACTTTTTAAAAAAGAAAAAAAACATAGTTTAATAACGATATTTTTAGGTTTAGTTTTTTTTGTTTTGACAAATTTCTACATTATTCCTTATTTTCGTGGAGATAAACATTTTGCTTCTAATTATTTTGTTAATATTAAAAATCGTTTTTTGACAATTATTCATAATGGTAGTTTATATTTTTCAAGATTAACGATTCCTTTATTTTTTGTTTTTTTGGCACCGGAGATTTTTTTGATTGCCACTCCTGAGTGGGCAATTAATATCCTAAGTCTAAACAACAATATGCGCGCAATTTATTTTCACTATCAGGCAATAATTGTTGCTTTTTTATTTATAGCATTACCTTATGGAATAAAAAAATTTTTAGATTTAATTAAGAATAAAAAAATAAGAATTTTATTTTTTGTTTTGTTTATCTTATCTAATATTTATTCAATTTATAATTACAATCCTCTCCCCTTTTTTGGAAAACAGAAAATTAATTATCAAGATATTCATTGGTTAACAAAAAAATCAATTGCTTATTGGCAGGAAAAACTTAAAGATGAAAACATTGCTGTTGCCACCACTCCAAAACTAGCGCCATTTTTTACTTATAGAAAAACTTATTATAATTTTTTGTTTGATCCAGCTTTTGGCGAGATGGGAGAGGTTGAAAGTGATATAATAAATAGATCTGATAAGTATAAAATGGCTGATTATGTGATTATTTATAAAAAAGAAATTGGTGATATTTCTCAAGGTAGCTTACCAGTTAAAATTTATCAAAAATTACAACAAGATAAAAATTTTCAAATGATTTATTCTGATAGCCTAAATGATCGATATGGTGGTAGTATTGAAGTTTATAAAGTTATAAAGTCTATAAAGTTATAAAATTTAAATTAAAATGATTTCAGTAATTATCCCTTTTTACAATGAAAAAGAAAATTTGCCGATATTAATTGATAAATTAATTGAAGAATTCAAAAAAATAAAAGAAGTTTATGAAATCATTTTAGTCAATGATGGTTCAAATGATAATTTTCAACCATTAATTTTAAAATATTTAAAAAATAAAAATATCAAGCTAATTGATCATCGAAAAAGAAAAGGAAAAGGTGAAGCATTGAAAACTGGAGTTGAAAATTCAATAGGCGAAATAATTGTTTTTATGGATGCAGATTTGCAAGATGATCCAAAAGATCTTCCTAAATTTTTAGAAAAAATTAAATCTGGTTATGATTTTGTGAATGGGGCAAGAATTAATCGGCAAGAAAATTTTTTAGTCAAACTTTACTCTAAAATTGCCGGTTGGATTTTAAAGATATTTTTTCATTCTCCTTTTTCAGATATTAACTGTGGTTTTAAAGTTTTTAAAGAAGAGGTTATATCAGATTTTGTTTTTTATGGAAATAACTTTCGTTTTTTTCCCCTTTATGTTTTTTATCAAGGATATAAAGTGACTGAAGTGCCAATAGTCAATCATCCGCGACGTTTTGGTAAGTCAAAGTTTGGTAGTAAAAAAATTTTTATTGGTGTTTTTGATATGATTACTGCCTATTTTTTATACAAGTTTTCAGAAAAACCATTACATTTTTTTGGTAGTTTTGGAGGATTAATGTCTTTTTTTGGTTTTTTGATTTTAGGTTATCTGGGTTTTGAGAGGATTTTTTATCATGTTCTCTTATATCGCCGACCGGTTTTATGGCTTGGGATTTTACTGGTAATTGTTGGTATTCAGATTGCGGCAATTGGTATTATTGGCGAGTTAATTGTTTATTTAAATAAATTTAAAAAAAATAGATAATAATTTTTATGAATCCTATATTAGCCTTAATTATTACCAACATTATCTGGGGTGGCGCTTCACCAATTTTTAAATTTGCTCTAGAAAATATTCCTCCTTTTACTTTAGCTTTTACTCGATTTTTTTTTGCTGGTTTGATTTTTTTGCCTTTAGCGATAAAAAATTTTCAAAAATTAAGCTGGCGAAGATGGCTGGAAATTTTTTTAGTTGGCTTTTTTGGAATTGTTATTAATATCACTTTTTTCTTTTTGGGACTAAAAAAAACTGAAAGTATTAATGTACCAATTATTGCCTCATCAGGACCAGTATTTATTTATATTTTTTCAATTTTATTTTTAAAAGAAAAACCAAAGTTAAAAGTTTTTTTAGGGATGATGATTGCCTTGATTGGGGTTTTAATAATTGTTTTATCACCTCTATTTTTTGATGGAAAAAAAATATTGCTTGGTGAGATCGAGGGAAATTTTTTTATTGTTTTGGCGACTTTAGGCTCGGTTTTTTCAACCATTATTGGAAAAGATCTGCTTAAAAAAGTTAATCCGTATTTGGTCAGTGCTTTTTCATTTTTATTTAGTAGTGTATTTTTTTTAATTTTACTTCCCAATGAGTTAAAAACTTGGTCATTTAATCAATTAAATATTGCTGGTTGGTCAGGAATAATTTATGGGGTTTTTTTTTCTTCAGCATTAGCTTATTTTTTTTATTATTATGGTATTTCAAAACTTCAAGCCCAAGAAGTGGGCATTTTCACATATATTGATCCTATTGCCGCAATTGTTATTGCCTATCCCCTGCTGGGTGAACTGCCAAATTTATGGTATATTTTAGGAAGTTTTTTGGTTTTTGGTGGAATTTATTTAGCTGAAGGCAGAGCCCACTATCATCCAATTCATCGATTAAAAAATAAATAAAACTATGAAATACAAGCAGGCTCCTGAAATTAAAGAAGTTATTGATCAGTTGATTGATAAATTAGATATGAGTTATATTGATCCAAAAAGAGTTTTTTGTATTCGCTCATTTGATGCCAAAACTCGAGCCATTGCTCGCATCTGGGGAATGAGTCGATTATTTGCTGAGGTGGCCGGGATTAAGCCTTGTTATATCATTGAAGTTAATGCTAAAAAATTTGATAAGCTTTCCTCAAAAGATCAAATAAAAACTTTAATTCATGAACTTTTGCATATTCCTAAAACTTTCTCTGGTGCTCTTTTATCTCATCGAGGCCCTTATCATCGTATAAATGATGCCGAGATTGAAAAACTTATTAAAAAATTTAAGTTATAATTTAATTTTATGAAAAAAGTCTTATTGATAATTTTGGGGATTTTTTTTGGTTATTTGGTTTTTTTAGCTTTTAAAACAAATCAGGTTTATAAAAAAATAAGAACCAATAACTCTCCTCTAGTTAAAAAAAATAATTACAATTTTTTAATCTTTGGTTATGGTGGTGGCAATCATGAAGGTACTTATTTAACTGATACAATAATGGTTTTTCATATTGATACAAAAAACAAAAAAGCTTCAATTGTCTCAATTCCGCGTGATTTATGGGTTAAGATACCAACAGTTGATAATGAAGATTTTTATACCAAAATAAATGCTGTCTACCAAATGGAACTATATCCTCAAAACTATCCCAATATTGATAAAAAAGTCTTAGGTGCTAAAAATGATGCTAATTTAGTAAAAACAGTCATTGAAAATATTTTTAGGATTAAAATTGATGGTTATGTAGCAGTTGATTTTGAAGGATTTAAAAAAATTATTGATAGTTTAGGCGGAGTTGATGTGGTGGTTGAGAAATCATTTATTGATACTCAATACCCAATTGAAGGAAAAGAAAAAGATCTTTGTAACAAAGAAATAGAAGATTTATTCAAAAAAGCTCAACCAATTTTGGATAATACAATTTCTCTTGAAGAAAAAAATAAGTTGCTTGAAGAAGATAAAAAACTAGATGAATTTGTTAAAAATGCTACCTCCTCTCCCGAGTTAGCTTTTCCTTGTCGCTATGAAAGATTAGTTTTTCAAAAAGGTTTAACTCATATGGATGGTGAAACAGCTTTAAAATTTGCTCGATCAAGACACAGTGGCCAAGATGGAGGAGATTTTGCCAGAGCCAGGCGTCAACATCAAGTAATTGAGGCAATAAAAAACAAGTTAATTTCTTTTGATATTATTGCCAAAGCACCGAGAATTTTGGATCAATTAAAAGATCACTTAAGGACTGATCTATCAATTCAAGATATGATAAAAACATTTTCCAAAGAAGCCCCATTAATTAATGAATATAAATTGACAACTTTTGTCTTTTCCAACAGTAATTTTTTAATGGATAATGTTTCAGAGGATGGTCAATATATTTTAATTCCAAAACAAGGATTAAATAATTGGCAAGAGATTCAACAGGCAATGCAAAAAATATTTTTAGGAATTGATCCACTTTTAACACCATCACCAACAAGCACAATTACCGTTACTAGTTCTGTTAAAAAATAGCTATGAAAAAAATTTTAATGACAGGTGTTGCTGGTTATATTGGTTCGATTGCTGCTGATTTATTTTTAAAAAATGGTTATCAAGTGGTGGGAATTGATAATTTTGCTACAGGTTATCGGCAACCAATTGAACTTTTAAAAGAAAAATATGGCGAAAAATTCATTTTTTATGAAAAAGATTTAAGAGATGATTTTGATGAAGTTTTTGAAAAAGAAAAGGATATTGAGGCAGTTGTCCATTATGCGGCATCGTGTATTGTTGATGAGTCAATGAAAGATCCTGGCAAATACTATCAAAATAATGTTTGTGGTTCTTTAAATTTACTAAAAACAATGGATAAATATCAAGTAAAAAAAATTATTTTTTCTTCAACTTGTGCTGTATATGGTGAGGCTGAATATTTTCCAATTGATGAAAAACATCCATTAAGACCTACTACTCCTTATGGATCATCAAAAAAAATGGTTGAAGAGATGATTGAATTTTATGGCAAGCTTAAAAATTTTAGTTACATAATTTTGCGTTATTTTAATGTTTGTGGGGCATCAGATGATGGTTTGATTGGTGATTCAAAAAAACCCTCTACACTTCTTGTTCAAAATGCTGTTCGAGGAGCATTGGGAATTGAACCATTTAAATTGACATGTCCTGAGGTTGATACGCCTGATAAAACTCCAATTAGAGATTTTATCAATGTTGTTGATTTAAATGAAGCTCATCTTTTAGCTTTAAAAAAAATAGAAGAAAAAAATATGAAGGAGGTAATAAATTTGGGGACAGGTACTGGCAATTCAGTTTTAGAAATTGTTAATAAGGTTCAGGAAATAACTGGGGTAAGATTTAAAGTTGAAAAAGGAGAGACTCGGCAAGGAGATGATCCAAAAAAAATCGCCTCTATTGAAAAAGCAAAAAAAATCTTAGGTTGGCGACCAAAAAGAACTATTGAGGATTCTGTTAGGTCATTAATTGTTTGGTATAATAAACATCCAAATGGCTGGGATAAATGATAAATAATTAATAATTAATAGTGAATAATGAATAAAGATAATAATACAATTCCAATTTTAGGAATAATTTTGGCAGCGGGAAAAGGGACAAGACTAAAATCAAAAACAACTAATAAAGTCACTCTTCCATTTTTAAGCAAACCTCTAATCCTTTACTCGGTTGAATTAATGGAGAAAATGGCTAATCAGATAATAGTTGTGATTGGGGCTTTTCATGAAAGTGTTAAACAAGTTTTAAAAGATAAAAATGTTTTTTATGCATATCAAAAAAAAAGATTAGGCACAGGTCATGCTGTTAAAGTGGCAATTGATGAAGTTAAAAAACAAGGATTATTACCAAAAATTATATTGGTTGGTTATGGTGATCACACCATGTTTTATACTCCTGCTGATATAAAAAAATTGATTGCCGAACATCAAAAAGAAAAAGCAGTGATGTCGATGATCACTGTCAGATATGACAATAATGAAAAATTGCACTGGGGTTATATTATTCGTGATAAAAATGGACAAGTAGTAGACAGCGTTGAGTATAAAGATACAACTGAAAAGATAAGAAAAAATCTTAATGAGCTAAACGCTGGTTTTTATTGTTTTGATTATGATTTTCTGCAAAAAAATTTAAAAAAAATTCCCCGCTCGCCAATAACCGGAGAATACTATATTAATAGTTTAGTTAACATTGCTACCTCTCAAGGATTAAAAGTAGTTGGCGTTGAAGTGCCTTTTTCCTCAGTTGGTATTGGTATAAATACCAAAGAAGAGCTTGAGGAAAGTCAAAAAATTTATCTTCAGGTAAAAAAATGAGCGGGATACGGGAGTCGAACCCGTCTCTTCTGCTTGGAAAGCAGACATTAAACCGCTTAACTAATCCCGCTAACTTAGATAATAAATATAAAATATTAAGCTATAAAATTCAACTGCTTTATAGTAAACTTTTTTTATGAAGTTGTTTGTAGTTTTTTTACTAGCATTTTTAATTAGATTGATTGGTATTAACCAATCATTATGGTTAGATGAAGCTATTACTGCTAGAGTGGTGACTCAGTATAGTTTTGGTCAGATTATTAGTCAATTTTCGCCTTTTGACTTTCACCCACCGCTTTATTATTTATTTATGAAAATATGGACAAACATTTTTGGTGCAAGTGAGATTTCCCTTCGTTTTCCATCAATTGCTTTTAGTTTATTAACTGGTTTTTTAATTTACAAAATTGGTAAACTAATTAAAAATGAAAAGTTTGGTTTTTGGTCAGCAATTTTTTTCCTTTTTAATCCATTAATTATTTATTACTCTCAAGAAGCAAGAATGTATATGATGGCAACCTTTTTATTAACAGGAGCTTTTTATTATTTTATATTAAATTTTAAATATCAAATATCAAAAGTACAAATCAAAAATCAAATATTTTTTAATTTATATATTTTTTTAGCATTGATGACTTTTTACGGTTCTGTATTTTTAATAGCGGCTTTTTTGATTTATTTTTTTTATAAAAAACAATACAAAAATTTCGTTATTAGTTTATTTGTAGTCTTTGCTTATTTTTTATTGATTAGTCCCCTACTTTTTAAGCAGTATAATAACGCGAAAAATTCACTTTTTTTGGTTAAAAACTGGAGCCTTGTTCTTGGAAGTGCAAATCTGAAAAATCTTTTATTGATACCAATAAAATTTATGATTGGTCGAATAAGCTTTTATCCAAAAATTATTTACTGGTTAGGTTTAGTTTGTCTATTTGTGATGTTGGCTGATATTATCTTAATTCATTACCAAAAAAAATATTTAAAAAACTTCCATGATCAATATTTTCGAAACCTTAGTTTAATTTTTTTAGTTGCCCCAATCATCTTAGCATTTTTTGTCTCATTTTTTATTCCTCTTTTAAATTATTTCAGGTTTTTGTATCTTGTTCCATTTTTTTCTATTTATTTAACTTATGTAGCCTTACACAATGAAGAAAAATATCATTATTATATGGCAATTTTATTTATTGTTTTTTCTTTAGCTTATTTAATTTTTCCAATTTATCATCGAGAAGATTGGAAAAGTTTAGTTTCTTACCTTAATAAAAACAATCTAAAAAAAGTTTATATCATCAATCAAATCTCTGATCCATTAAATTATTATCAATCAAAAGCAAAAATAATTTCTCTAGAAAATCTTTGTAACGAAAAATATTTTATTAATTCTAATGAAAAAATTGCTGTTATCCCCTATGCTTCAGAAATTTGGGGAATTGATTACAAAAGCTGCCTTTTTAGACAAAACAAAACTCTTTTTTCAAAAAAAAGTTTTAGAGGTTTGACAATTGAATATTATCGATAAGATTGTTTATTGTAAATAAAATTATGGAATTGGAAACTTTAAAGTCAATTTTTTTATTTCGTTTTTTATTTTTTTAAGCTCTTGATTTTTTTTCATATTTTCATCAAATTTTCTTATGAACTTAGTTCGATTTTCTTTTGGTAAATCCCAAAATTTAAAATTCTTGTTTTGGCTTTCAAAATATTTTTTTATGACATTTAAAACTTCAATAATTTTTTTCCCAATAAACTTCATCTCTTTTTCCTTCATTCCCCGCGTTGTTGCTGCTGGTGTGCCAAGCCTTATTCCTGATGGATAAAATGGTGAGGCAGGCTCATTGGGAATGGTGTTTTTATTTAAAGTCATTCCGGCTAAGTCCAAAGCTTTCTGAGCAAATAAGCCACAGCCTGGCCCTAAAATTGGTGTAAGATCAGCCAAAATCAAATGATTTTCACTGCCGCCGCCAATGAGTTTTAAACCACCTTTTTTAAGTTCCGCAGCTAATGCCTGGCTATTTTTTACAATTTGAGCCGCATATTTTTTAAATGATGGCTGGCTTGCCTCATACAAAGCCACTGCAATAGCTGCAGTTTGATTGTCATGAGGGCCTCCTTGAAGACCAGGAAAAACCGCTTTGTTAATTTTTTCTGGAAGCAGCGGATCTTTCTTAAGACCTTTTTCCGTTACCATAATAATTGCTCCCCTTGGGCCCCGTAAGGTTTTATGGGTAGTGGTTGTTATGATATGTGCGTAATCAACAGGACTCGGGTGAACACCACCGGCAATCAGTCCAGCCACATGAGCAATATCAGCTGCCAAATATGCTCCAACCTCATCAGCAATTTTGGCAAATTCTTTGTAATTTAATTTTAGTGGATAAGCAGTTGCTCCAACCCAAATTAACTTAGGTTTATGTTCTTTTGCTAGTTTTCTAATTTCCCTATAGTCAAAAAGCTCTTGTTTTTGATAAATGTCAATATCTTTTTTTAAAGAATATTGAATAGCTTTGAAAAAAATTCCAGTGGCAGAGACATTATGCCCATGGGTGAGATGCCCACCAGCATTTAGAGCTTGACCCATAACTACATCACCTGGTTGACAGGTAGCTAAATATACTGCTAAATTAGCTGGTGAGCCTGAGTATGGTTGAACATTGGCAAAAGGAACACCAAAAAGTTTTTTCGCCCGCTCAATTGCTAAAAGTTCAACCTCATCAACATTTTCATTGCCGCCATAATAGCGCTTTTTAGGATAACCTTCAGAATACTTATTGACAAAATAAGATGATAAGACTTTTCTTACTTGAGTTGAGGCATAGTTTTCTGATGGAATCAGCTCAATCCCTTGTTTTTGTCTTTTTTCCTCTAATTTAATTAATTGTTCGATTTTTTTATCTTTCATATTAGTAAAAGTAAAACTAATAAATGAAGTCTAATTAAGAAGTATATTGATTTTAAGTCATTTTAATTTTTAATTTATAACCGATTTTTAAGATCATAAATTAATTTGTTTGCGATTTCAACTGATTTTTTGATACTCTTTAATGGAAAAGATAGTCGTAATTATTAAAGCCAAAATAAAACTAAAAAATATAATTTTTGGCGGAGCCAAAACTCCATAATAAGGAATAAAAAAATAACAACCCAAAGTTAATGTGATAAAAAAAACTATATTTTCAATAAGAATTGGTAATGTCTTTTTGACAGTATAAAGAAGGAACAAAATTGGCAGATTGAGGAAAACATAAGGAATAAAGGCTAGAGCAAGTTGTTTAGTAATAATAATTGCTTGATCATATTTTTTAGTAAAAAATAGAGTAAAAACCCATTCAGGAGTATAGTATAAAAGAATAAATAAAAATACTGGAGCTAAAAGATATAAAAACCCAGTTTTTAATTGTTTTTTAATTTCTTCTTTGGTCTTCATTTTTGAAAAATTTGGCGAAAGCACTTGGGTGACAGAAATAATTGAGGCCATTATAGTTAAGATGATTTTCTGTGCTAGTCCGTAGTATCCAACTTGAGCTGATTGAGGAAAATAAAAGGATAAAAGAAAAAGATCCATCCTTAATGCTAAATTAAAAAACTGAGAAGCAATAAAAAAGGAGATGGTGTAATTGAAATAAAATTGTTTTTTATCAATTTTAGCTTTAAAGACATTTTTTATAGTTTGAAATTTTTTAAAAAAAAGAATTAAAAAAAATGCTGTCGGCCCTAAAATTCCCAAAGTAAAAATGATTGTGGCAACGGAAACTGAATTTATTTTGATTAAAATTATAATAAAAATAGTTTTAATAACATTTGATAAATTTAAGATAAAGTTAGATTCAAAAAATTTTTTATTAGCATTAAGAGAATTAATGATATAGTTTTGCCAAATAAAAAAAAGCACTGAAAAAGTAGTTAAATAAAATTCAATCAAAGAAGCATTGGTTTTAAAAAAAATCTTGTCAAGAAAAGGAAAAAACATTAAAAGAAGAAAAATTATAATTAGAGAAAAAAATGTTTG
>JBNASR010000006.1:0-4526 GCA_049717425.1 Microgenomates group bacterium
AAAAGTCACCTCACCAGTAGCTGAGTTGCGAATGATTACTTGCTTTGTCCGATACTCTCCTTGACCAGAAGTTAAAATTTTATCAACAATTATTCGGTGAAGTTTTTTAATCAGTTGTTCGGTGATTTTTTCAATTTTCTTTTTTGCTTCCTCATCAATAAACTCAATCACTTTGCGATAATTTATAATTTCCTGAATATCTCGGGGACGACCAACTACCTCTTTCCCAGCTAAAATATTTTTAGCATCATCTTTGGCTAAAGCATTTCCTTCAATATGAGTCCCATGATAAACTGAACGAACAATGGCATCTTCTTTAAACTGTTTTTCCCATAAAGGCAAAAGTGGCGAGTGCCTGATCACTTCCTCAGCTGCTTCAATCTTGGCAATATTGGTTAAAATCTTGTTAGTAATCAAAAACTGAGGATTAAACATAGAAAATATTATAGCAATTTTTAATAATTGATTTTTGATATTTTATATTTTATATTTATACTATGTTTGTTTACGCTTTAGATATTGAAAAACAATTTGCCCCAGCTCAAAAAATCAAATCAATTGCTGATTTAGTTAATCTTGGCTTATCCTTAGCTGGCACTGGCGCAGCTTTAATCTTTTTAATTATGGCTTTACGTGGAGGGTATATGTATATTGTTGGCGGTGATGATCCCAAAGCTCTTGAAAAAGCACGAGCAACAATGATTTTTGCAGCTATTGGTTTAGTGGTTGTGGTTGTCAGTTTTGTTGCTGTTCGATTAATTGGTAAAATATTAGGTATTGAAAATTTTATCTAAAGTATGAAACTTTTAGCTGAGGATATTAAAGATCTTTTTGGCACTGTTGAGCCACCAGCCGGAATGAATTTTGGCAAAGATGATCCAGTTCAAGGATTTGCTAGTTTAGTTGGTTTTGGAATCAATATATTTTTGGTAATTGCAGGAATGTTTTTGCTTTTGTACCTTTTATGGGGAGCTTTTGACTGGATAAATTCAGGTGGTGAAAAAGAAAAAATTGTTAAAGCGCAAAACAAAATCACTAATGCTTTAATTGGCATTGTTTTAGTTTTTGCAGTTTTAGTGGTTTTTCAATTGGTAGCTGGAAACATCCTTGGTCTTATAAAACCAACTGATCAAGGCTGGCAGTTTAATATCCCAACATTAAGATAAATTATTCGATTTGATAAATTTTACTTCCGACAAGCAAATATATTTTTTCCTTAAAAACAAAAAAATCGCTAGCTTTTTTTAAAATTGATGAGTTTATCTGTTCAATATATTCTCCAGTTTTTCCCAAAACATAAATCACCTCTTGATTTTTATCCCAAAGATAAACTTTTTCTAAATCTTTGTTGGTAAAAATTTTTACAAAATCATTATTTTTTTCTGGTAAATTGATTTTAAAATCATCTTTTACTCCTGATGTATATCTGAAAACTGATTGACCACCAGCTAAATAAATCGAACCATCAATTGTCATTGAAGCAATTGATGATAAATCAAGGGCTTCGCCTTGCCCAAAATATGAAGTTTTATTGGAAAAACCCTCACTAGTTGATAAATACTTCCAAATCTCATCTTTACCTCTATCAAGCAGATAAAGATTACCATTATAAACTGACATATCAACAATCTCACCCCAGTCATTATCCTTTTCAATCACTTTAGTTAATTTATTATCTTTAACTTTAAAAACTCCTTCATTTTTTATATAGAAAAAAATCGCATCTTGATAACCTGAAATTAGCTGAGCTGATTTAATTTGTTCAAAAACAACTTTTTTTAAGGATTTTTTTTCTATTGATAGTTGATAAATAATTCCTCTTTTTTTATCTAAAATTAAAGCACTATCTTGATCAAGATAAACTTTATCGCCAATTGAATTTTTATCGTCAACTCTTAAATCAAAAAATTCTTGGTAGTTTTTTTCCTCTTTTTTTAAAATTTTTTTCTCAGTCTCATTAATCATTATCTCCAATTCTTTTAAATCTTTTCTTTTATCACCAATCTCATTTTTTAATTTTCTCAATTCATCTTTGCTTTCACTAATTAAGGTTAATGATTGATTTAAATTTAAATAAGCGATATCTTGCGCTTGAGATAATTTAGAGTTAATTATTTTTTTAGCTGAGGCAATTTTTTCCTGTGCTATTTTATTTGCTCTTCGTTGATAACCAAAAATTACACTCCAAATAAAAATAACAAAAAGAAAAAACGCCGTCATCAATGTCCAAGTTTTTTTACTTGATTTCATTACCAACCAGAGATCTTTAACTTTTGTTTTCCAAGTTGATGGACTGGCTACAGAAACAGGAAACTCTTCTTTTTCCTGAAATTCAACAATATTGACAAAAAGAGCTACTGCTCCTTGATCATTTTTTACTTTTAGCAAAGGAGTAATTTTATCAATAATTTCGCTAACACTTAAATGATCAAAAACTTTTTTTAACTCATCCTCTCCTCCAATTAAATTTAAAAAATTATCGGTCAAAAAAATAAAAAAATCACCAACTTCCACCTCCCCTGAGGCTGATGAGTCTTTATCAATTAAAAGACCAAATTGATTTTTGCGACGGATAAAAACTTTTCCTTGCCCAAATGTTTTTAAATATAAAATATTATTTTTTAGATAACCTGAGGCAATCGCGCAAGAAGCTGGTAGATTATTTTCTTTAACAATCTCAATAATAAAATTTTCAAACTCTACCAATGACTTTATTTCTTTTAATTTTTTTTTGATATTGTCAATAATTTGATAACCAGAAGAAGAATCCAAACCATCAGGTATCTCAATTGCCAAAAAAAAGTTATTCTGAAAAATCACTTGCGAGTAACCTGTTGGCTTTTGCTCGCCCAAATAAAAAGCTACCTGCGCTTTCAACATATTCTAAATTAAAAATATCACAAAAATAAACAAAATTAAAGCTATTGATATTTGAACAAGACTAACAAAAATAATTAAATTTTTAAATCTATCTTCCAAAACTTGATTCATCATCTGAATTTGTTTATAAATCACAACTGAATAAAACAAATAAAGTAAAGACAAAATCACAAAAAAAAATTTTATTAAAAAATTGGCAATTAAGGCTGAATTAAAAGAGTTCAAAAGATTATTAATGTCCATGCTTTTTTGCTAGCAATTTATTAATTGTCTCAACTGCTTCTGAGGGAAAAGGAACATTGCTAAATTCAATGTAATCAACAGCACCAGCTGTTTGAATATAAATATCACCATAATTAAAAAAGGCTTCAAAATATCCACCACTTTTAACAGTGATGTCTTCTATCTTATCTAATTGAGCCGAGCTAACTTCTTTATACAAAACATTATTAAAATCAATATCAATCACTCTTTTATTCGTGACAATCCCAACATTAAAATACCAGTTTAAAAAATTAAAAAAAATATAACTAAAAACAAAAACCACAGCAAATAAATTAACAATAAAAACTTGACTGCTATTTAACAAATAAACAAGAAAAAAATTTGAGGCAAAAATAATTAATAAAAAAATGACAACATTAAAAATAACGCTAAAATAAGTGATTGGATGAGCGCGAAGAAGCAAAATAATTTTTTCTCCTTCCTCATAAGTCTCAAACTTTATCTGAGGGTAAAGACAATAAGAAAAAAATGATCGATTAACTGGTAATTGTTGATTTTCCATCTTGTTTTCTTGATAAAAATATTATACAATATTTGTTGCTCTGGTTATTGAAGCGACTTGGAACCACCCTTCCTCATCCCGAACAAGGAAGTGAAACAAGTCAGCGCCGATGATACTAGAGGCGAAAGCTTCTAGGGAAAGTAGGTCATAGCCAGAGCATTTTTTTATAGCTTTTTGCAACTATCAAGAATACTTCTTAGACTAACTCCTTTTGGTAGATATGAACTAGCCATTTTTTCTAACTCATTAATATCCATATTAAGCATTGATTCGATCATAAAGCTGTATGGTGTTAGATCATATTTTTGATATTGGCCATTTTCTGTTGCCTCAAGAATAATCTTCCCCTTATTAATTTCCAGTTTATAAAAATTTTTCGCTAATTGATATTGACATAGCCAGTGATCTTTTAAATTGATACCAATTTTATTTTCTTTTTTATCAATAATTGGTGTTGGTAATAGGATGTTTTTTGGTATCGGAGTAATAAAAATTGTCGGTGTGACTTGATAATTGTTTTTTTGATTTTGATTAAACTTTAAAATAAGCGCTAATATAACAATAACAATTGGAGTAATAATGACAACCTTAGAAATAAATCTAAAAAAATCATCCATATTTTTTAAAATAATTGATTTTTTTGGGAGTCTTTTTTATCTTCTTCACCGGCTTCAAGTTGTTGAATTTTTTCAATTTCAGGAAGAGAGCGGCCTACAATTCCCTGCAAATCTCCGTGCATTCCCAAAATATTTTCTGAAATTTGCTCAATATTTTTTTCCTGACGCGCCCATTTTTTTCTAAACCAATCTTTTTCTTTTTGTAAATCAGTCATCATCTGCTGGTATGACTCATATATTGC
>JBNASR010000006.1:4536-18173 GCA_049717425.1 Microgenomates group bacterium
CCTTTGTTTAAATTGAACTGAGGTTAAGTAGTTCCAAAGAATTTCTTTTTTCTCTTCTCTGCCAACTAAGGATGATTTTACTGAAGCAATCTCAATAAGCATTCGTCTTAAAATTAAAGCCACTCCCAATAAAGATGAAAAATTACCAATCCAAACTCCATCTTTAAAACCAAAATTTTTAATATCATCCGGCAAAACTTGAGAGATAATCACGGCTAACTCTGCCTTAACCTGACGCTGATCTTCTTTAAGTTTAGTTATCCAACCATCACTCCAAGCTTTAGTCCTTTTTGACTCCCAGATAATTGTGCCGCAAATTTTTCCATAATCATTTTTAACTTTTTGGATTAAATCAGCGCCTTTGACTCCTTTTGGCACATCATCAATCTGATCATAAGGAAAGTTTTTTAAAAGGAGATTCTTTATTTCCTCCTCTTGGACTTCACCTTGTAGCTCTTGAGAGGTCAGTTCAGACTTTCTTTTTAACTCCTCAATTTGCCGGCGCATATCCTCCATCTGTTTTTCTTTTTCCAGCATCTTTAGCCGATACTCTTCATCAACTCGCTTTTTTTCTTCAAGTCTAATTTTTTCTTGCTCTTGGGCTAATTTTTTTTCAATTTCCAGTCTTAATTGATCTTTTTCTGTTTTTAATTGACGCAGTAGACGATTAGTCTCAAGTAATTGTTCTTGAAGTTTTTTGTTTTGTTCACGCAACTCTTCGGTTTCATTAATTTTGTCTTTAAGTTTTAGTTCTAACTCGGATTTTATTTTTGCTGATAAGGTCGATTTTAATTGTTCTTCAATTTTCTTTTTTTCCTCTTCTAATCTTTTGCTATAAAAAAGCTTATATTTTTCCTGAATTTGATGCGATAAAGCTTGAGTTAAAGGGATTTTATTTTGACAATGAGGACAAACAATATAATTATCCATATTCTTGATTATATCAAAGAAAAAACCAGATTTTTGTGCTAAAATATTTTATTATTGAAGAATTTTTTTAAATTTTTTAACTTTTCACTTTTGACTTTCAACTTATCTTGGGGAGTGGTGTAACGGTAACACACTTGCCTTTGGAGCAAGGTACTCTAGGTTCGAATCCTAGCTCCCCAACAAAAAATTAAATTTATCCCTTATTCTCTCTTTTTGCTACTCTTCGCTTTACAAGGGAGAGAATTTTTTTGCGAATTCGAAGATTTTTCGGAGTCACTTCCAAATACTCATCATCAGCAATAAAATCAAGACACTGTTCAAGAGAAAGTTTAGTTGCCGGGGTCAAAGGCACTGACACTCCCTCACCAGCTGAGCGATTATTAGTTAATTTTTTTTCTTTGCAAACATTCACCTCAATATCAAACTCCCTTGTTCCCACTCCAACCACCATTCCCTCATAAATTTTCTCACCTGGTGAAACAAAAAGCACTCCTCGATCTTGAACATTGACCAATCCATAAGTCATCGCCACTCCATTTTTTACAGCTACTAAAGCTCCATTCCTTAAAGATTTGATTTTTTCTCCTTTTGGAAAATAACCTAAAAAATAAGTACTTAAAATGGCTGTTCCTCTAGTTTTTGTTAAAAGAGCTGATCTAATACCCAATAAATTCTCACTAGAAATTTTAAATTTTAAACGAGTGTTTTCGCCGCTGTTTACCATATCAACCAACACACCTCGCCTTTTTCCAAACTCCTCACTTACATCACCTAAATAAATTGACGGAATATCAACAGTTACTTCCTCATACGGTTCATAGATAACCCCATCAATTTCTTTATAAATCACCTGTGGTTTGGAAACTTGTAACTCAAATCCTTCTCGTCTCATTGTTTCAATTAAAACTGATAAATGAAGCTCGCCACGTCCGGCGACAATAAAATTGCCACCAACTGGATCTTCTTCAATTTTTAAGCCGATATTGGTTTCTTTTTCTTTTAATAATCTCTCCTTTATCTGACGAGAAGTCCCGTATTTTCCCTCTTTACCTGCAAAAGGTGAAGTATTTGGGCCAATAGTAATTTTTATGGTTGGCTCTGCCACTTTTATCGCCGGTAAACTCTTTGGAAAATTTAGATGAGTGACTGTTTGGCCAATGCTAATTTCTGGAATCCCAGCAATAGCAACAATATCACCGGCAATAATTTTATCAACTTCTTTTTTATTTAAACCAGCAAATGTATAAAGTTTTTGAGCTTTAAAAACACCCAAAACTTTATCATCCTCAACCAAAGCAATGTTTTCATTAAGATTAAGCACTCCTTGATGTACTCTACCAATGCAAAGCTTACCCACATAATTATCTCTATCTAAAGTTGAAATCAGCATTTGAAAAGGTTTGTCTTCATTTTGGTTGGCATTTGGCAGATCATTAACAATCAAGTCAAATAAAGGCCGAAGATCACCTATTATTTGAGAATGATATTTTTCTGGCAACTTCTCAAAAACTTTTCCATCTCGACCAACAGCATATAAGCTCTTAAAGTGAAGATAACTTTCATCTGGAGCCAACTCTAAAAATAAATTTTCTACTTCCCGCAATACCTCAGCGGGTCTGGCATCTTTTTTGTCAATTTTATTTATCACTAAAAAAATTTTTAATCCAGCCTCAATTGCTTTTTTTAAAACAAATTTTGTCTGAGGCAGCGGTCCCTCAGCTGCATCAACTAATAAAATTGCTCCATCGGCCATACCAATAGTTCGCTCCACCTCTCCTGCAAAATCTGCATGACCTGGTGTATCGATGATATTGATTTTTACTGGTTCATTAAAATTTTTTGGTTGATAAAAAACCGCAGTGTTTTTTGCCAAAATTGTGATTCCTTTTTCTCGCTCCAGCTCATTTGAATCCATAATCAAAGTCTCATTCATCTCTTTTTGATTTTCTCTAAATGTTCTCGTTTGCTTCAGCATGGCATCAACTAAAGTCGTTTTTCCATGATCAACATGAGCAATAATGGCAATATTTCTGATTTCCATATTAAAAAAATAACCCCGACTTAATGTCGGGATTATTTAATTATACTACAAAATTGCAACAAAAGCTTACTGAGTTGGATTTGCTGTGGCGGTTGGAGTGACTGTCAACTTTCTTAAATGATAAACTTTTACCTGATCAACCTCAGTTATTTTTGATAAAGTTTTATCCCAAACACCTTTGACTCTCACTCGCTCACCCACTTGCAAATCAGCATAGGTTAAAGGTTTTTCATCATTACCAACAAATTTTGCATTGTTAAAATAAACTGTTAACTGGCCATGATTTATAGTTTTGATGACAAAATTGTCAGCGTTTTTAGCCACTACTTCCCCAAAGAAAACTCCCCAACGCTTTTGAATTGAGTTATTGCGGATCAAAATTGCTTCAATAGTTGTTTTTGTCTCATCAGTATAGCGACCAATAACATTGACTTCATCACCCACTGAAAACTCGCTTAAATTAGATTTTCCCCAAAAATGGCGACGAAGTTGGGTTTTTTCAGTGATGTTAACTTGATAAACTTTTCCTTCACTGTCAACTTTGATAAAATTACTGCCAATTTCAGTAATTTTTCCTGTTAATCGAGCTGGCTTTAAAGCTTGAAGTTTTTCTCGAACTTGATTTTTAATTTCCTCAAGTAATCCTTTATTTTTTTCTCTTAACTGTTCTTTTACTTCTTTTCCTGCTTCAGGACTAGCTCTTTTGATCTCATCTTTCATCTCTTCTTTTATTGCTGAAATTGTTGGTTTGACTTCATCTTTTATTGCCTTAATTGTTGGAGCAGCTTCTTGACGATAAAATTTTTTTAAAGGAAAATTATTTACTTCTTTTGATCCATTATTTTCTTCAGCAAAAACACTATTAAAATTTAAAGAAATAATAACTATTAACCCTAAAGAAATTAAAGTTTTTTTCATATTTTTAAAAAATTTTTAACTTCTAACTTCTATCTAATATATGCATTAAATCTTAAAAAAGTTGCATTTTTATTATTGGATTGTTTGCAAATTGACAACGATTTCTTTTTCAGCATAATTTCCAGCTTGATCTGAAGCGCTGATTGTCAGTAAATTTTCTCCTTCATCAAGTTGATAATTTATAGAAAAGTTTCCTTGATTGTCAGCTTTACCTTGCTTGTCATTAACAAATACCTCAGCTAAAGGACTGGTTTTGCCAACAACTTTAATTTGAGAGCTTTTATAGACACTATTTGGCTTTGGCTCAACTACTTCAATTGTTAATCCTTGATTTACTGGTTGCTCTGTTGGTATCGACGGTTGAAATTCTTGATTGTTTAAAGAACCTTTTTGTTGCTGAATATTTTGATTTTGACCAAACTTTGGTATATTTATTTTTTTAAGTGATAATAAATAGCCTGTTAAAATGGCTAGAATAACAAGAGCAATTGCGCTAAAAAAATATTTTTTCATATATTTTTAAAAATTTTTAAAAAACTTCTAATCTTATTTTTTAAGATACACCGATTTTTTAATAAAGTCAATCCCAAATAAAAAAAGATTAATAATGAAAACAAAATCAGCAATAATAAATACTTTGGCATTTCGATCCAAAAAACAAAAATATTATCTAGAAAATATCTTTTAATTACTTCAAAATCCTCACCATAAAAATTAAACAAATCAAAACTTTTTTGCTTATTTAATATCTCAAAAAAGATTTCTGAAAAAACAAACAAAAATAAACCGCTGATTAACAAAATAATAATTTTTAAAAATAAATCAATTGTGGTCCTTTTTAATTCCCAAAAATAAACTTTTTTTAAAATTTTTTCTTTTAAATTATTTTTTTTCATTATTATTTATTCATTATTAACTATTAACTTTCTCCTAGTTCGTCTTATTATTGATTTTATCGTATTTAAAGGTATTTTTGTTTTTTTAGAAATCTCCTTATATGAATAACCATCAGCCAACATCAAAAATATCTCTTTTTCTCTTTTGTTTAAATTTTTTAAATAATCATTTACGTCTACATCAAGAATATTTTCTTCACTAGTTTTATTATTTAATAACGGAAGTTTTGCTATTAATCTTTCAGTTAAAGAGAAGATTGTTTTTTTGCTGCGATAATACATTTTTACTTGGTTTTTGGCAATTTCCAAAAGATATGGCAGAATATCTTTGTTTTCATCAAATCTGTCAATTGCTTTATAAAATTTAAAAAAAGCTTCTTGAACAATATCATCAACATCTTGTTTTTCAAAAACTCGCTCATCAACAAATTTCTTTATTTTTAAAAAATAACGATTAAATATTTCAGTAAAATATTCAAACTGACCTTCTTTAATTTTCAAAATTAGCTCTTTATCTGTCATATATTTGATAAAATTATAATCTATGAAAAGCGGAAAAGTTTTACTGATTGGTCGGCCAAATGTTGGCAAATCAACTTTTTTAAACAATCTTATTGGTCAAAAAGTATCAATCACCTCACCCAAACCCCAGACAACCAGATTTCCAATAAGAGCTTTATATCAAGATGAAACTGGTGAGATAATTTTTGTTGATACTCCAGGAATAATGAGAAAAACAGAGGATCATCTCAGTGAAAATATTAATAAAAAAACTTTACAAGTTTTAAATGAAGAGGTTGATTTAGTTTTATATATGATTGATCACACAAGAAAAAGAGATTATGAGGAAGCAAGAGTGCTGGGAATTGTCAGAGGAATTGATAAACCAAAAATTTTAGTTATTAACAAAATTGATGTTCAAGATAAAACTTATCTTCCACAATATAAATTTTTAGAAGATGAGTTTTCTGATGTTTTTCAAATTTCTGCTTTAAAAAAACTTCATTTTAAACCATTAATTAAGCGAATTTTTGAACTTTTACCAGAGACAAAAAGTGAAGAAAAAACTGTTAATCCGAATCCCTATCCGATATTAAATCTTGATGCCAAAACTTTTATTGCCGAATTAATTCGCGAAAAGGTTTTTTTAATGATGGGTGAGGAAATTCCCTATACCACAACTGTTGTTGTTGATGAAATCAGCGAGCGAACTAATGGAATAACTTATATTAAAGCTCGCATTCTGACTAATAACGAAAGATACAAAGGAATGCTCATTGGCGCCTCAGGTCGAAAAATTAAAGAAATTGGCGCTTATGCCAGAAAAGAAATTGCTTTAGCCACTGGCAAAAAAATCTATCTTGATCTGACAGTTGAAACCGATCCTCATTGGATGGAAATTTATGTTTAATGATGATGCTCTTTTTCATACTCCTCTGCTTCTTTTTTGGTTTGATGAATTGTGCCATCTGGATGATTGGGTGGCGAATAAATAGTATAAAGCTTAAGCTCATTATCACCAATATTAACTACATTATGCCAGGTGCCAGCAGGAACTATAAAAACTTCATCTTCTTTAACAACAAACTCTTCTTCACCATTATTTAAAATCACCTTTGCTCCCCCTTGTTCTATCCTAAAAAACTGATCAACACTTTCATGGATCTCATTACCTATTTCCTCACCCACCTTAAGAGACATAACAACCAATTGACTATATTTGCCTGTGTATAAAACTTTGCGAAAGTAATTGTTTTCCAAAGTTTCTTTTTCAATATTACTATGATATCCTTTCATTTTTTTCACCTCCCTTCTTTTGTTGAATTATTTTTTAATAATACTATAATTATAGTAATTAAAAATTTTAAAATACATATGAAAAAAATTCTACCTGTTTTAATTGTTATTTTAGTTGTTGTTGGATTAATATTTTTTAAAAATCAAAAAAGTCAACTACCTAATACTAAAAAAACAGAAAACAAAACTGTTAATCAAAAATCAAACAATCTAGTTCAAGGAATAAAAGATCTAATTACTACTAATGTTAGTATTAAATGTATTTATGAAATTCAAGGAGGCACAAAAGTTATTAGTTTTGTCAAAGGCAAAGATAAGATCAGATCAACTATTGAAAACGGTAATCAAAAAACAGAAACCATATTTACCAATGGAAAAATCTATTCTTGGGATAATAAAACAAAACAAGGAATGATAATGACAATTAAAAATCTTCCAGAACAAACCGCTCAAGAAAAACCAATAGCTGAAGATCCAGAAAAATATATTGAACAACTAGAAAAAATGAAGGCTGTTTGTCAAAAAGAAAGTTTTCCTGATAGTGTTTTTCAACCGCCGGCTGATATAAAATTTCAGGATTTTGATAAATTACAGGAAATGATGCTAAAGAGTAAATAATTTTTTTAGGAGAAATTTCTAAAGGAGGTGAGTAAAATGAATAAAAACATTTTGCTTGCAATCGCAATAACAATTTTTATTGCTGTCAGTTTCCTTCTGATTAAAAATCAGTCTCCAAAAAAACAGGTTGTTAATCTTAAAAAAATAGAAAAAAACATCGCTAAAAAATCAGGTTTAAAAGAAGAAAAAGTCAATATGCCTTTGTATAAAGGAGCAACTGTTGATGAAGATAAATGCGGTAAAGATGGTTTTTATGTCCAGGAAAAAAGCGCTCAATTTGTCAAAAATTATTGTCAATTTTTGGTAAAAAACGGATGGAAACTGGTTCATCAAGATTATCAAACTTGTAATGATATAAAATCTTTTGGTGGTGGATATAACTATGAAAAAAATAATGAAAAAATAGCTGTATCAATAATAAGATATGGAGAAAATGCCGCTTGTTTTTGGATTAATAAGAGAAATTAAAATTAGTTTAATTAAAAAAGAATCTTTATAAAAAACTTCTTTTTTGATTATATTTCTTTGTTTTATTTTCTTAATTTCCTCTTCTAATTTTTTTAACCTTTTTTCAAAATCTGCCATATTAAATAATTTTCAAGTCCTTAATTCTTGAAAAATGCTTTTTATTATAAGTAACTAAAATTAAATTGTTGATAATACAAGTTGCAGCAATAAATATGTCAATATCTTCAATTGCTTCTCCTTTTTCTTTTAATTGTTTTCTCAACTGACCAAATTTTTCTGCTATTTTTTCATCAATGGTAAAGACTGTATTTAGACTGTTAAAAAAATTTAAAATAATATTTTTCACTTTTTCTTTTTGCTTTGACCGATAAACTCCTTCAAAAAGCTCGCTCAAACAAATATAGCTTGAGGTTAAGTTTCCATCTAATTCTTTAATTTTCTTTACTGCTTCCTCTTTTCCTCTAAGATAATCAATAATTACTGAAGTGTCTAAAAAATAATTGTTCATATTTTAATTATTTTTTTTCTTGATTTTTTTCGTAAAGATTTATTCCAAGCTTTATCACTATCAAGATCAGTTTTTTTAAGACTACCGGCAAATTTATTTATTATTGATTTTTTTATTTCCGGTGCCGCCACTAAATTAGCTAAAGGTTTTCCTTTTTTTGTTATCGTAATAAAATCAACAAAAGGAAGCATTGCTTCTATTTCTCCAAATTTTTTTCTCATTTGTGAAATTGGAATCGAATATTTCATATAATTTAATACTAGTTTTAATCACTTGATTTGTCAAGTGATAAACCACGTGGATTAAAATATTTTGCAACTAAATTAAGTTTATTTAAATTCAAGATTTATAGTTTATTAAACTTTTTGATCCTCTGCAAACATTCACTTTTTCCCAATATCTCCATGCTTTCATTTAAAGGTGGAGAGATTTTTTTGCCAGTGATGGCAACACGAAGATCTTGAAAAAATTTTCCTGTTTTTAAATTTTCTTGATTTACCAATTCCATCAAAGCCTGACCAATCTCTTGAGCTTGCCAATTTTTTATATTTTCTAACTTTTCATAAATTTTTTTAAATAATTCTTTTTTATCAGTTAAATCAACCTCATAATCACGTGGTGTCTCAAAAAAGAACTGACAATAATACCAATAATCAGAAAGTTTTTTTATGCGCTCCTGAATCAAAGGAATAGTTTTCTCAACCAAGTCTTCATCTAAATTTTTATTATGATATCTTCTGTAGTAATTTAATATTTGATATTTAATATTTGATTTTTGATATTTTCTAATGTATTCTCCATTCATCCATTCAAGCTTTACTGGATCAAAAATAGGCGCAGTTTTTTGAATATCTTTTAAATCAAAAACTTTAATATACTCATCAAGAGAAAAAATTTCTTTTTGCTGCGGATGACTCCAACCCATTAAAGCTAGATAATTAACTAATGCCTCAGGCAAAAATCCTTGCTCTAAATACCAAGACGCCCAAACTGGATTTTTCCTTTTGGAAAGTTTTGATCTGTCTTTATTTCTAAGAAGTGGTAAATGAGCAAAGTATGGTAAAGGCCAACCAAAAGCCTCGTAAAGTAAGATGTGTTTTGGTGTAGATGGCAACCATTCCTCAGCTCGAATCACATGAGTTATCTTCATTAAATAATCATCAATGACTACTGCTAAATGATATGTCGGATAACCATCAGACTTTAGTAAAACTTGATCATCAATATCTTTGGTATTAAACTCAACTTTTCCTCGAATTAAATCATCAACAATAATTTTTTTATTATCAGGAACTTTTAAGCGGATAACAAATGATTGATTTTTAACATCAGAAAATGAGTAGTTTTTATCTCGGCAAAATCGATCATAACGAGGAATTTGTTTTTGCGCTAGTTGTTTTTTTCTTAATTCATCAAGCCGCTCCTTTGAGCAAGTGCAATAATAAGCAGCTCCTTTTTCTACTAATTGATGAGCATATTTTTGATAAATCAATAACCTATCAGATTGACGATATGGTCCATATGGTCCACCAACTCGGGGTGATTCATCAGGAATAATACCAACCTTCTCTAAGGTATCTAGGATCCTATTTTCTGCTCCTTCAACTAATCGATTTCTATCAGTATCTTCAATGCGGACAATAAATTTTCCTTGATGTTTTTTCGCCCAAGCATAATTCACCAAAGCCGTAGCAATTGAACCAACATGAAGATCTTGACCAGTGGGTGATGGGGCAATCCTTGTCCTAATCATAATTTTAAATTATATAATAATTCATATGATTATCACTGATTATTTTAAATACTGCCCAAACTGTCAAAATAAACTTTTAAAAAATGACAATTTTATTTATTGCTCAAAATGTTCATTTTATTTTTATCATAATCCATCTCCCACTAATGGAGTAATTTTTTACAATGAAAAACAAGAAGTCCTTTTAGTTAAAAGAAAATTTAATCCTAAAAAAAAATTATTGGGATATCCCTGGTGGTTTTATTAATTTAAATGAAAATTTAGATGAATCAATTTTAAGAGAAATTTTCGAGGAACTTAACTTTAAAATTAATCTTAAAAAATTAAAATATTTAACCAGTGTTAATGATTATTATCTATATAAAAAGATAAAGCAGTTTACTTTATGTATGATTTTTACTTACCAAATAGAAAGTGAGGAAATAAAAAAAATAAAATTAAATGATGATGTTAGTGAATACAAATTTTTTTCTCAAAAAATATTGCTTGGAAAAAAATTGCTTTTTCTGGCATTGAAAAATCTTTAAAATTATTCTTTGCTTCTTTTTAAAATCCGCCAAAAACCATAACTAGCAAAAATCATTGGTAACAAAAATATAGATAAATATCTTACCATTTCTTTTTGATTATCTGATAATGTGGGTAAATTATAAAACTCAACTGTTCTTGATCTTATTCCAGACAAAGCACCACCAGAGACAATATTACTAATTAAATTAAAAACAAATTCTAAATTATCGTTTTGGGCAATAAATTGTTCGCTGACAAATCTTGATGATGGAATAACTACCACTTTAAATTGATCTTTTTCTTTTAAGCCAACAATTAACGGAAATGCTTTTAAGTCTTTTGATTGGGGTTTTGCGATGTTGTCAGGATTGACAGACAAAGCTGATGAAGAAGCATATTTTATTTGCCAAGATTTATCAATTGAAGAAACTAGTATTTCTTTTTCTAGCTGATTATTTTTTATAAAATCAATTGAAGAGGTCCAAGGAAATGTCAAGACATTAATATTGGAAAATAAACTGCTTTCTTTTTTATTAAAATTATTTGTCTTTATCCAATATGGATAATTAGTAATAAACTGATAGTTGCTGCTGCCAAAGTTCACCAATTCTGAGGCATAAGATAAAACTAGATTTTCATTAATTTTTACTCCTAGTTTTTTCAAGAGTGAATCTAAATTATGATCGGCTTTGCTAACATAAAGTGATTTTGGATCAACCCAAACTCCATCAACAAAAAATATTGCTTTACCGCCATTTTTTAAATAAGCATTAATTTTTTCAATTTCCTCATCTTGATATTTTTTTTGATTATTATCAAAAACCAAAATCAATTGATAACTTTTATCAATTTCTTTAACTGGTGATTCTTTGTCAATCTCAAAAAAATCTAGTTGGTACTGTTGTCTTAAAATCTTTTTAAAAGTTGCCAAATCATCATTTTCACCCAATGTTGAAAAAACCTCTTTTTTGCCAATAAGGGCAATTTTTTCTTGTTTTTGATTAGTCAACTTGTAAATTAATGAACTAATATTGTACTCAAGATTATTTAAATCATTAGCCTGATAAATAATCTCTTGTTTACCTTGATATTTTAAAACTAAACTAAAGTAAATCTTTTTTACCTGATAAGAATCTTTTTCTAGTTGGGAATATTGAAACTCAGGAAGACCAAGTTTTCCGACTTCATCAGCATATTGGGAGTTTTTTTTTGGATCTTTTATCTGAATAATAATTTTATTTGACTTTTTTTTGTATTCATTCAAAAAATCAATGATGTTGTTTTTTAAAGGAATCAGACGACTAGGCAAATCAGATGAGGAAACATAAAAATCAATCTCTAATTTATCTTTAATTTTTTTTAAAATATTCTCGGTTGATTTTGAAAGACTATAAGCTCGCCCAGCTGATAAATCTAATTTTAAATTAACAAAAGAAACTAAAAAATTAGTGACAAAAAAGATAATTAAAGCAATGGTTATTAAATTTTTTTGAAATAATTTTGTTAAAAAACTTAAAATTTTTCTTAACATATTATTGACGTTTTTTTAAATCATTAATTGTCAAAAATAAAAACAAAGAAATAAAACTTAAAAAATAAACTAATGATTTTAAGTCAATGATTCCTTTAATAAAATTTTCCAGGTGATAAACTGGGCTAAAATAAATTAAATTATCAATAACTATTCTTGGAAGTACCGAAGCCATAAAATCACTCGCCAAAACAATTAGAAAAAAATTTGCCAAAACTGAGATGAAAAAAGCAACTAATTGATTTTTAGTTTTATTGGAAATAAAAGTTGATAGGCTAATTAAAGCAGCTCCAAACAAAAGCTCGCCCAAATAACCAACTGCTACCTCAACCAGTGATAATTTTGAAAAGAAAAATAAAAAAATTACCAGTCCAAAAGTTAATAAAAGACTAATAAAATATAAAATTAATAATGCAAAAAATTTTGCTAAAACAATTGTTTTTTCATTAATTGGCAAAGTTAATAAAACCTCAATGGTATTTAATCTTTTTTCCTCAGCAAAAATTCTCATTGAGACAACCGGAATAAAAATTAGCAAAAACCAAGGAAGATAATTAAAAAGTGGTCTAACAGAAACAATTGAGGAAACAAAAACATCTTTAACAAAGAAAAAATTTATAAAAACTGAAAATAAAACAATCACAATATAACCTAATGGATTGTTTAAATAAAAATCTAACTCCTTTTTTAGTAAATTTTTCATATTTTATTCTTTGACAACTTTTTTAAATAATTTTTCAATTCTTTCTTTTGGTTTTTTTCCATCATAAACAATTTTTCCTTGATCAATAATTATTAAACGATTAGCAACATCTTCAACCTCAGATAAAATATGAGTTGAAAAGATAATGATTTTATTTTTAGAGATTTTTTTTATTAAGGTTTTGATTTTCTCTTGTTCAATTGGGTCAAGGCCTGAGGTTGGCTCATCTAAAATCAAAATTTTCGGATCTCCCATAATCGCGGCAGCCAATCCTACTCGCTGTCTAAATCCTCGCGATAACTCTTCAATTTTTTGTTTTAATACTTCATTTAAACCAACTTGTACAGCAATTTTTTCCCATTCTTTTTCTTTTTTAATTGCTGCAATAAATTGTAAATACTCCTTAACTTGCATCTCCTGATATAAAGGATTGTTTTCTGGCAAATAACCAATTTTCTGTAAGACTTCTACTCGATTTTTAATTGGATTTAAATCATCAATAAAAATTTCACCCTTTGAAGGTCTAAGATAACCTAAAATCAATCGCATCGTTGTTGTTTTTCCAGCACCATTTCGGCCTAAAAAACCAACAATCTCTCCTTCTTTTATTTTAAAATTAAGATCATCAATAACTTTTTTTTCGCCAAAAAATTTAAAAACAGAAGACAAAACAATCATAATCTAAAAATATAACAAAAAATAAATCGAAAAGAAAGGTAATTTAGCATTCATCACAATCCTCTTCATCTTGATGGCAATGACAGTTATTTAAAGCTTTATCAAAATTTCCCTCAATTATATTCCAATCTAGATTTTCCCAAAATGCTTCAATATAATTGGCTCTGTTTACACCATAATCAATAAAATAAGCATGCTCATAAGTATCCAAGGCTAAAATTGGCTGAGCATACCAGACAGGAAAAGTATTTTGGGCATCACCTAAATAATTAAAAAGTCGCTTTTC
>JBNASR010000007.1:0-17978 GCA_049717425.1 Microgenomates group bacterium
GCGGAGGAGGTGGGATTCGAACCCACGCGAGCCTTGCGGCTCAAGGGTTTAGCAAACCCTCGCAATGGACCAAGCTATGCGACTCCTCCTTAAAAATACTGTTAATTTTCTTCAAAATTTTTTATACCAACAAAATACTAACTAAAATTTTAAATCAAAACTAATTTTACTAAACACAACGCAATAAATCTATAAAAAATTAGTTCTAAAATTAATTCTCTAGTATAGTTGCTATAATCATATGCGACCGCATATAAATATAGCAACATCAATCAAGTTCAAATTCACTGGCAATTTTTTTAAATTTTTTCTTTAATTTTTCTCTTGGCCAATTATTTGGCTCTAAACCTTTGGGTAAAAATGGATCTTCCATCACTAATTCTTGATAAGCCTGAAAAATGTTTTGCATCTCTTTTAAAAAATCTTTTTTCTTAATTTTTCTATTTTTAAAATCATTCAAAAGATGATTTAATAAATTGATTAAATTCAAATATTTTCTATTTAGATCCTTTAAATTAAAAATGATCCAGGCAAAACCCCGCTGATTTTCCACACCAATTGTTCTTGCCTCAAGACAAATAACTTTTGGAAAAAGATTGCTTGATTTTAAATATTCATTGATCTCATCAGTTAGTGGATGAGGAGTTATATAAACTGATTCTTGCCACATAGCAAAACCTAACTGTCGCAATTTTTTCCGCAATTTTTCTCTAATGACTTTATCAGTTTCATTAATATCAAAAATCACCAACCGCCATAAACCATCCCATTCTTTTTCTGCTAATTTCTTAAGAGAAATCTTTTCATTAAAAAAATCACCGGCTTTTGATGATAGTTTAATATATACTTCTCCATCTTTTCTTTCTTTTGTAATATCACCTACTTTTTCAGCCCTACTTAATAATTCATAATAGCTTTGTTTCTTTAAACTATAACCGGGTAAATAAAACATTCTGTAGAAATTTTTTATTGAAATTTTTTGATATTGATCAAAAATAAAAGCCAAAGAAAAAATAAGCGAACGTTTCAACTTTCTTTTGATTTTATACTCCTTCATAATCTATACTTGTTATAATTGTATGCGACCGCATATGTTTTTAACAAGTAATAATTTAATATTAAATTAAATTTTTTATAAATACAAGACCATTTTTATCTCATCGATGAAGTTATTTTTGAAGGATGTTTTTATATTTTAAAACTAATTATCTCTTTTTAAAACTAAATTATGATTATGTGCCTTGAATGAATATTTAAAAAATAAATTTAACTCTTTATTTTTATTAATTATTAATTGTCATTATTATTTATTAGTTATTCATTATTAATTCTTTAGTGCCCCGAGGAGGATTTGAACCTCCATGCCTTGCGGCACATGCTCCTGAAGCATGCCTGTCTGCCAATTCCAGCATCGGGGCATCATTATTATTATAACAACTAAATTTTTGATATAATAACTTTATATGGATAAAGCTGTTCAAATAATTTTGAAAAAATTAGATGAGATCGATACTCGTTTAAAACAACTTGAAAAACCAGCTGTAACTGAATCAGAAAAAACATCCCAAGCTAATCCTATCAAAAAAGATCCACTCTTTGCCCAAGCTTTAGAGATAATTGACAAATATGATGAAATCTCTGCCCAACAATTAGCTCAAGCTTTAAAAATTGATGTCAAGCGAGCTGAGGCAATTATGGATCAAATGGAAGCTGCTGGACTTGGCGTTTGCTATACTAAGGAAGTTTAAGTTTTTTCTCAAAATCATCCGGATGAAACCAAAGTTGAGAATCAGTAATTAATTCAGTAGTTTTGTGATAATTTATGAGTTTTAGTTGTAGTTTTTTTAGGATTAATTCTAAATTATTTGATATTTTATATTGGATATTGGATATTAGGAAATTGTTTTTTTTCTTTTTCAAATATCGAATATCGAGTATCAAATATCTTTTATATTTTTCTTTTGCATTAGGAAAAATTTTAAGCACCCATTTATTTGCTTTTAGAAATTTTTCATAAATATTATCTTTATTAATAATCGGTCTCATCTGTAAAACCTCATGGGCAACATACTCAGTCTGCTTAAACTTAGGCACTTGCAAAGCGCTTTCATCAAAAAAAAGATTAAGACAGACTTTATTTTTAAACAAAAAGGAAAACGCCAAATTTTTTTCAACTTGAGATGTCTTTCCCACCCCAAACGGGAAAAGGGAACCCGCTTGAGTTAAAAAATTTAAGCGTTGAGTTTGATTTACAAAACTGCGCCTAATATTAAGAAGTTGAGCCAAAACTAAAGCTATAAATCTACCAGTAAACAAACGATTTTTTGAGGTAATAATAAAAAGATCAATATCATCCTCTTTTTTTGCATTCATCATTGCCAAAGAGCCTGATATACCAACAAGTTTTATTTGGGGGAAAAAAGATAATAATTTTACATATAATCTAAACCGCCAATTATTAAGCTTTTTCTCTGACTCCTGATATCTTTGAATAAAATTTTTAATTTTTAATTTTTGATTTTTGATTTTTGATTTTTCTATACCATACTCCCCTATAGTATATCGAGAACAATTTTCAATTTTAAATTTTAAATTTTTAATTATTTTTTTCTTAATGAGACGCTCTAATTCTTGTTTTAGTTTTTGTCTTGAAGTTTTAACTGGTAGAAAGGTATAAATCTCCTCAAATGTTGGCGGATATAAAAAAAGGGAGAAATAAGAAATAGTTTTAATAATTTCTTTCATCTAGATATTTTAATCTAAGTCATCTTTTTTTATTTGTTAAAACCACTAAAATAGCAAAAAAAATAATCACCAGCAATAAAATCCCATAAGCTATAACTGTATTTGTAAGAAAAGCTTCAACTTTCATATTTATTTACTTAATTCTCTAAACCATAAAGAAATAACCAAACCCACTACCGTAAATATAACAAATATTAAATTTTGTGTCAATAATTTTAGATAATCATTGAAAGAGATTAAACCTAAAATATTAGGCGCGATCAAAACTGCTATCCAACCAGAGGTTAAATTAACAATTATTTCTGAACTTATTTCAAAAAATGTTTTTGGAGAAAAAGAGATCATCTTGTTTATTAAGTTAACAAAAAAATTTATAAAAATCAACCATCCAAATTTTACTAATCGCAACTGCCTTTTAAAACGCCAAGGTTGATTTAACAATCTAAACAACCACTCTAATCCAAACTTTTGGATAAAAACTGGTGCTCGAGGGACTTTTCCGGTTAAAAAATCAAAAGCACCCCCCACTCCCATAACAACACAATTGTTAAAATGCCTTTTATGACGGTCTATCCATAATTCCTGATCAGGCGAGCCAAAAGCAACAAATACAAAATGGGGCTTTAGATCAGAAACTATTGAAAAAATCTCTTTTTCCTCGCTTTTTTTTGGATTTTTGATATTTTTAATTCCCTCAATGCCCAAAAATCTAGCCTCAGGATATTTTTTCTGATAGCAGTCAGCAAGCAACTCTGCTAATTTTGGTCTTCCACCAATCAAAAGCACTCGTAAGCGTCTTTTTCCAGCAAAATCAAGAAGATCTCTCATTAAATCAACTCCAGCCAGTCTCTCAATAACCTTATTTTTAAGCAATCGGACTGCCATAACAATCCCAATCCCATCAATAATTTGGATTTGGGCTGTCTCAATAACCTTTTTAAACTTTTTATTATCTAAAGCAATGATTAAATTTTCAGGGTTGACTGAAACAATATGAATAAATTTTTTTCTTTTCAAAACGTCTTTTTTAATTTTCTCTAGGATTGTTTTTTTTTCTTGATAAAATAGCGACATTCCTAAAATCGATAGTTGAATTTTATTTTCCATTATTATTATAAGTTATACTTTTAAATTTAAAATTATAAATTTTTAATCTTTTTGTTCAAAAAATTTAATAATTATTTAAATTGATTTTATAATTAATTGATTTATTTTTTTAATTTTTTAACTAAGTGTATAATAAATTATACTATATTAAATTTATAAATTGTTTTTTTTAACCTTCAATAATTTTTAATTTTTTATTTTTGATTTTTGATTTTTTTATTATAGGCTATCTTATCGCTTGTTTGAAGCTATCAAGATTTTCAATTGCCATCCCAACTCCCCGAATGACACAAAATAACGGCTCCTCAACCACAAATGAAGGCACACCAGTATAGTAAGTAATATATCGATCAATATTGCCAAGCAAAGCTGTCCCACCTGACAAAACCATCCCCTTATCAACAATATCAGCAGCTAACTCAGGCGGCGCCTGAGATAGAACCTCTTTGATTCCTTCCAAAATAAATTTTAAAGGCTTAACAATTGCTTCATTAACTGTTGCCTCATCAATCTCAAAAATCTTTGGTAAACCAGTTTGAAAATCTCGACCTTTAACTTCCATTTTTCTTACTGGTTTATCAGGCTCAATAAAGGCATTGCCTATTTTCATCTTGATATCCTCAGCTGTTCTTTCACCAATGATAATGTTGTGTTTTTTGCGCAGATGATTAAGAATTGCTTCATCTAACTTTGTCCCAGCCACCCGAACGGTTTTGTAAACCACTAATTGACCTAAGGAAATAATGGCAATCTCAGTAGTGCCACCACCAATATTAACGATCATATGACCTGAAGCTTGAGAAATGGGAATTTTAGCGCCAATTGCCGCAGCTAATGGCTCTTCAATTAGATAAACATTTGAGGCTCCAGCTTGTTTACAAGCTGCCACCACAGCCCGCTTTTCAACTTGTGATGCACCACCTGGAATAGAAATCATCACTTCAGGCCAAAGAACTGCTCCTTTTAAAGCTTTTTTTAAAAAATAAGTAATCATCGCTGAGGTAGTAGTATAATCAGCAATTACTCCTTCTTTCATTGGTCGCGAGACAATAATTGAACCAGGAGTACGACCAAGCATCTCATAAGCCTCCTCCCCAACTGCTAAAATCTTTTTTCCTGGCGCTCCATAAGAGCGATCCTCAAGCGAATAAGCAACCACTGTTGGTTCATTTAAAACAATTCCTTGCCCTTTTAAATAAACCAAAGTGTTAGCGGTACCCAAATCAATACCAATCTTTGCTCTAAATAGCATAATAATATTGTATAATATATTTTACTTTTAAAAATATGAAACTTGTCTTTAAATTGATATTTTTTGTTATATTTATTGTATTATTTGTTATAGTTGTAAGTTATGCTCGTGGATATCGAATTAATTTTAAAGAAAAGTCTTTAACTTCAACCGGCATCATCAGCATCTCCTCAACTCCAAAATCAGCAAAAATATATATTAATGGTCAATTTAAAGGCTTAACCGACACCAATCTCAACCTTCCCCCTGGTGAATATCAAATAGAGATTAAAAAAGACGGTTATTTGAATTGGAGTAAAAAAATAAAGCTTAAAGGTGAGCTTGTAGTTTACGTCGATCCAATTCTTTTTCCAATCAATCCATCGCTGACACCCTTAACAAATCTTGGAATTATTAAAGCAGTTTCTCTCTCAGATAGCAACAAAATTGTTCTATTTGCTAAAGATGGCATTTATCTTTTTGATAATAATCAATCACCAATTTCTTTTTTCCCACCATTAAAAACAATTGTTAAAAAAGACTATCTTCCAAATGAAGTTGATTTTAAAAAAGCCAGTGTGATCCCCTCGCCTGATTTAAAACAAGCAATTTTTGATTTTGGCGATAACATAGCTTATCTTTTTTCACTTGAGGAAGAAAATAAAGAGACCGTGCAAATTCCTATTGAGTCCAAGAAAACTCTTGTTGAGGCTTGGAATAAACAAAAACAAAAAAATATCCAAAAAATTCTTGAGGTTTATCCTAAAGAGTTTAGTAAAATTGCCTCAGATTCTTTTAAAATAATTGCTTTTTCTCCAGATGAAACAAAAGTTATTTACCAATCTGAAATTGATATAAATTTACCTCTAATAATCGATCCTCCTTTAGTTGCAGCAAATCAAACACCAGAAAATCGTCAAATCAAAAAAAAGGCAATCTATGTCTATGACAAAAAAGAAGATAAAAACTATGAAATTTTTAGCACTGAAACAGCAACCCAAATCCCTGTGAAGTGGTATTTTGATTCAAAACACTTGATTATTGAAGAAAATAAAAAAATCTCTGTGATTGACTATGATGGCCAAGGTAAAAAAACTATTTACTCTGGTCCATTTGAACCTGGATTTTATACAATCACCTCAGATGGGAAAATTATTATCTTGGTCAATCTTAATCCAGAGACTAACGAACTTCCTGATTTGTATTTGGTTGGAATAAGATAAAAAGCTTACTCTGCTACTCGCACTGCAAAAACAAGCAGCCTTTGAAGCGTGGTGCCAGGAGGCCAACAAGTCTGCAATGTTAAAAATTCCCGATTAGTTTTTCGCGTTAAATATTGAACCTGTGAGGGATCAACAATCTCTTTACCAATAACTTTATAAACATAGCGCTGGCCTTTAAAAAAAAGATTGACCTCATCACCTTTTTCCAATTTATACAAAAGATAAAAAATTGCATTATATGTGGCTACATTCCAAAAATAATCAGTTGAGTGAGCAAAAAGAAAGATATGACCACCTTCTCCTGGAAAAGCGGTACCTAATGTATGAGCGACACCATGATTTAGAGCTTCAAGATAAATCTTTTCATCTGAGGCATCAATATTGGGTAAAATTTTGGCATTGGCACCAATTTTTGGAATTACAATACTAAAGCCCGGATCAACTGGTCTTAATACCTCAACTTGTTTAAATTTAAAAGTTTTTGTCAATAATCCTTTTTGATTTTTTGAATCATCTGTTTGGGGTTTTTGATCTGAAACAATATATTTTTTACCAATAATTTGGTTAAAGTTATACTTTATTTCTTCTTTAACTACTGGATAAGCTGTCTTTAAAATCATAAAGATTGATGATAAAAGCAAAAAATTACCGATCGTGCGCAAAATAAAAATCCGAAAATACTCACTAGTAGCAATTTTTCTAAGATGATGTCTTATGATGTGTTTTTTTGATAATTTGGTATAGTTTTTTGTCATTTTTTTATTAACTTTTGAATTTTGACTTTCGGCTCCTTGTGTCCCCAGAGGGAATTGAACCCCCATCTTACCCTTAGGACGGGTCTGCTCTATCCGTTGAGCTATGGAGACTATTTTTTTTAATTATCTGTTATAATAATTATTAATTATATCAATTAAAATCATTATGTTTATTGTCATTGAAGGCATAGATGGCGCTGGTTGTGAAACTCAAGGAAAAAATCTTTTAAAATTACTCCAAAACTCTCAAAAAAAAGCCTCACTTATCAAATATCCAGATTATGAAAGAAACGTTGGTAAATTAATCAAAGAATTTTTATATCAAAACAAGGACTTAACAGCTCAACAGCAATTTTTGCTTTACACTATCCAGTTTATAATGGATAAACAAATGATTGCTCAAAAAAGAAAAAATGAGATCTTGATTGCTGACAGGTATTTTTCAACCACTTTATGTTATCAGACTCTTGAGGGCTTTGATTTAAATTTTGCTTTAGAATACGCAAACTATTTCCAAATTGAAAAACCTGATGCTATTTTTTATCTTGATGTTGACCCTAAGATCGCTATAAAAAGAAAAGGTGGCGAAGCCAAGGAAAAAAATCGCCGAGAAAAAGACTTTGAGTTTATTAGACGCACTTATAAACAATATGACTATCTTGTCAAAAATCAAATTTGGGCAAAATGGATAAGAATTAATGGCAATCTTGGTATTGATGAAATTACCAAAGAGATTTATAATAAGATATAACTCTTATAACTATTATAAAGATTATATTTTCCTATGGAGCAAACTTTAATTATTATCAAGCCTGATGCTGTAAAGCGAGGTTTAGTTGGAAAAATTATTGAGACTTTTGAAAATGTTGGTTTAAAGCTAATGGCAGCAAAAATGGTCAAACCATCAGAAGATGTCATCAAAAATCATTATCCAGGCACCAAAGAATGGTTAAAAGAGATAGGTGAAAAAACGATTATGTCATTTAAACAGTCTGGAGTTGATGTCAAAAAAAAATTGGGCACTGATGATCCAGAGAAACTTGGGGCTTTTGTTTACGAAAGATTGATTAAATATTGGCAGGAAGGTCCTATAATTGTCATGGTTTGGCAAGGACCTGAAGCTGTCCAAATTGCCAGAAAATTAAGAGGTCATACTATCCCTTTATTAGCTCAAACTGGTACACTTCATGCCGCATATTCTTTTGATAATTCTACTCTCTCTTCTAGTTTAGATAGAGTGGTTAAAACTTTTGTTCATGCCTCAGGCTCAGTTGATGAAGCCCAAAGAGAGATAAAATACTGGTTTGGAAATACTGAATTTAAAAATTACAAGCGAGATATTGATCAATTATATTTAATATGAAAAAACAAAAAGCTTTAATCATTATCAAACCAGATGGAGTTCAACGTGGATTAATTGGAAAAATTGTCTCTCGTTTTGAGCAGGTTGGACTAAAAATTATTGGCTTAAAATTTGAATGGGCAGATAAAGAAAAAATCATAGCTCATTATCCAGAAACTGATGCTTGGTTTAAAAAAGTTGGTGAACGGACGTTAACAAATTATGCAAAAAAAGGACTTGATGCCAAAAAAGTTTTTGGCAATGATGATCCAATTGCTATTGGTAAAACTGTTAAAAAATGGCTAATTGATTATTTACAGGAATCGCCAGTCTTTTTAATGGCTGTTGAAGGATATGAGGTAATTGAGATCGTCCGTAAACTTTCTGGAAACACCATTCCTGTTTTAGCAGCACCAGGAACAATCAGAGGCGATTTTTCTCACGACAGTATTGATTTAGCCAATGAACAAAATCGACCTCTTCGCAATATCATCCATGCCTCAGATACAGTTGAGGATGGTGAAAAAGAGGTTAGTCTTTGGTTTAAAGAAGAAGAGTTATTTGAATACGAACGTGCTGATGAAAAAATAATGTTTAAATAATTAAAATTTTCCTTAAAAGCTTATTCACCTTTCTTTGAAAATCTTCTTTATCTTTATTATTTGTTAAGACATAATCACAATAAGCTAAGCATTTGCCAACCTGTTGTCCTTCTTTTTCTTGACCTTTACCTAAATCACGTCTGTCAACTTTTAAAAAGTCTTGCCAATTTTTTGGATCCCAAGGTTTGTTTCTTTCCAATAATCTTTTAAATCTTAACGTCCGTTTAGATTTAATTCCAATTAAAACAAAATCGTCTTGTTTTTTTAATAATTCAACCTCTGCTGGATTTCTAATACCTTCTATTACCCAACGTGAATTTTTTGAATTTTTTATTATTTGCAAAGCCCTTTTTGCCAATATATCTCGTCCGTATTTTTTTCTTAAATCATCACCAATATCTTGAAGGTCTTTACGAGTAATATTTTTTATATTTCTTTTTTGAGCTTCCTGATGAACAATTGATGATAAAGAAAAAGAAGCAAAACCAAACTGATTAACTAAACAATCTTTTAAAACTCCTTTACCACAAGCAATCTGGCCAACCACTCCAATTATCATAAAATCATTTTAAACACCATACCAACTTTTTATCATTGACAAAATTTTTTCTCCCCAAAACATCATTATTACCGCACCAACAATTATAAAAGGTCCAAAGGCAATTTTGCTTTTTAGCTTTTTTAACCTGAAAATTATTAAAACAATCCCATAAATTGCTCCAGTTAAAAAAGCAATATACAAAGCCAAAAAACCATTTTGCCAACCCAATAAAAATCCAATTATTGCTGATAAATATACATCACCCAAACCCATGGCTTTTTCTTTTGAAATAAAATAAATAAGGAAAATCGGTAAAGCAACAACTAAAGCTGAATAGATATCATAATTGACTTGTTTAAAAATCTCATTGATATTAATTGAATGCTTGTATAAAAAATCAATAGTTTTATAAATAAAAACCAATCCAAAAAGAGCCCATAAAATCCAATCTGAAATCAGTTGATACTTAAAATCTGAGACAAAAATAACTATGAAACAAGAAAACACCCCCCACAAAATCAATAACTTTAACAACTCAAAATTTAAAAATATTTGAAAATTATAAATATTTGATATTTGATATTTGATATTTGATATTTGAAAAAGCATTAAGTATATTATCCCAGTTAACAATTCAACTGCCGGATACTGCCAGGAAATTTTTTTTTGACAATAACGACAGCGACCAGCAAGAAGTAAAAAACTCAACACCGGAATCAGATCATACCAAGCCAATTTATGATGACAATGATCACAGTATGATCGACCAGTTATTTTTTCATCATTAATTAATCTATCAATTAAAACATTCAAAAAAGAGCCAATTGACAAACCAAAAATAAAAACAAAAACATTTATTAAAAAAAGCATTTTTTTATTTTAATTTAAAAAATTAATTAACTCTGTAAAATCACTCTATAAAATCTTCAGGATTTATTTTATCCCATAAATCCTGAGGAAGCCATAAAATTTTTAAATGACGAAATTCATTATAACCAATAGTCAAAATTTTTGTCTTTATTCCTTTTTTAATTAATTGATAAGCAATAATTTTGGCTCTTGGATCAGAACTGTAATTTCCGTAAATAATAATCATTGGTTTTTCTTTTTGCCATAATTTTACTACTGCTTCTATTGATTGAAAATTAACTGCCAATTTAATATGTTCTTTTTCATAAGAATCTTTATCACGAACATCAAGTAAAATAAATTTTTTATCTGGTTTTTTAAGCCAGGAAATTAAATCTAGGGGGTCAAAATAAAAAAATTGCTCTAATTCTAAATATTCTTTAATTTTATTATCAGATATATTATAATTTTGAGCCTTAAAAGAAGTCTTTAAAGAAGGTGTTTTAATAGAATTTATTTTTTTCCAATCATAAATTTTTTTTACTAAAACTAGGGCAATAAAAAAACTGCTTAAAAAAATAAGTAAAAGATTTATCGGGAAAATTTTTGCTCTTATTTTTTCTTTGTCAATTTTTTTTTGTTTTTTCTCATTTTTAATATTTGTTTTGATATTTAATTTTTTTATTTTCATATTAATTTTTGATTTTTAATTTTTAATTTTATTCATATCTTAATGCATTCAACGCTGATATCTTTTTGGCTCTTTGAGCTGGATATAAGCCAGTAATCACTCCTACAAAAAATGACAAAAGAATAATAAAGATAATAAAGTTTATCGGAATATAAGTTAAATCAAGAAATTGTTTCTGAGTGGTAAAAGCAATCAAAGAAACAATTACCGAAACAAGTTTACCAACAAAAAAACCAAGCGCTAAACCTCCAACCCCCCCTGAAAGCCCCATAATCATTGCTTCAGCTAAAAACAAATCTTCAATTTCATATGAAACCACTCCCATTACTTTCATTCCACCAATTTCACGTGTTCGTTCCAAAAGTGACACAGTTAAGGTGTTAAACATTCCTAAAGCCGCCACCACCAAAGCCACCAAACCAATCGCCGCTAAAACCAAACGAATATTAGCAAAAAATGATTCAATCTGTTTTATTGTATCAACCACTGATGAAGTTTTAAAACCCATAGTTTCAATTTCTTTCCGAATTTTTGGTAAATAATTTTTATCAGCTAAAACGATTTTTAATTGAGAAAGATTACGAACTGCTAATTTATATAAGTCAGAAAAAGGAATATAAAGATAGGCTGATGAAGTATCATCTAAAACGCCAATTATCTTGTATTTTACCGGCGCTGTGATTGCTTTTCCTTCAATTTCAGGCAGAAGACTTTTAACAACTACCAATGATAGTTCAAAATCTGTTTTTAATGCTTTATCAACAGGAATATTTAAGAGATTTAAAAGACCCAAAGAAACTACTGCCTCAGCGGAAATCGGTTCTTTAAATTCAATAACCCTTTTTTGAGTTTTAGCCGACGAAGTCGCCTGTAATGACACCACTTCTACTCCACCTTCAGAACTAGCAACAACAGTTAAATCACCAAGCAAACTGGCTGATTCTGTGGCTTGTTTTTCTTGAGAAGAAATAAGTTGAGCTGATGAAGTTGATTGACTCGTCTGCGCGCTTGAAGTTGCCTCGCCTAAAACTTCACCGACCAAATTCAATTTTTCTTCAATTTTTATTTTATTTTGTGGTATACAACCTTCTACCCACTTTTGCTGGCCATCAATGTCAAAAACTGGTATTAAAATTTCTTTATCATTAGCTAATGAATTTTGAAATAAAG
Source organism: Microgenomates group bacterium (assembly GCA_049717425.1). Lineage (GTDB taxonomy): Bacteria > Patescibacteriota > Microgenomatia > UBA1406 > GWC2-37-13 > GWC2-37-13. The sequence continues at coordinate 12,257 of JBNASR010000007.1, forward strand.
GAAAACGGCTTTTAATCCAAATGCCTAAAAATTGACCATTTTTTTCATCAACTCCAACCATTCCGTTTTCTGAAAAAGGATAAAAAGAAGAACCATAATATTGCCTTCCCTGATAACCTTTTGGCAAATGTACAGCATAACCTAAAAAATTAGATTTAATATCACAATTTTCCCAGACACCAACTTTTTCCTCAGGTAAAATATTAAAATTAACAACCCCGTTATCAACTGGGCTTAAATATTTTAATTTATTGTTTAATTTAGTATAAGCTCCCGCCACTTCTCCTTGGTTATCCAGAGCGCTTATTTTTTTTCCATCAAAAATAGTGTTATCACTATAAAACTTTCCCTTTATTAATTTATGACGACTAAGATCAAAATAACTTTTTGGCACAGAATAAACAATTACATCAGTTGAGGCTTTATTATAAGAAAGTTTACCAACAACGGAAACTAAAGGAATGACTTCTTTAATTTCTTTATTTCTTTTTAAGCGCTGGTAAACATTTTGATCTAATCTAACTGAGGTATTTTCACCCGCAGAGACATCAATCATTTTTGTTTCTTCTAATGTCGCCACTTGATTAATGATTAATCGCTCAATTCCATAACCTAAAGAAATTAAAAAAACAATAACACCAATGCCCACTGACATTCCAAAAATTGTTATTAACGTCCGTGTTTTTCTCATCATTAAGTTTTTATAAGCCAAATTAATCAAAAATATTCTTCTTGTTTTAATATCTGGATGACAAACATTTAATTTCTCTGCCAATTTTTCAGTTGGTCGACCGATAACACTCCCTAATTTTTCAAAAAATTGACTAAAAATGTTGCCAAATATGGGAACTCTTTTTAATATCAAAACGAATTTTTGATATAGAAAAATAAAAAGAAGAACAAAAAACTTAAGATAATCAGGAATTTCCCGAATAAAGTAGACAAAATGATTAAAAAAGTTTTTCCAATTTTTTATATTTAATAATTTTTTTAACATAATTGCTATAAATTAAGTTTTTTTAACAAGTCTTTATCTCTGACGTTAATATCTGTTAGTCCGTTAATTGTTTTTTTTCCTCCATTGATTGTTGATCTTTTTTTTGGGTAATATTCTTCAACAATTTGACCATCAATCATATGAAAAATTTTTGTTGCGTATTTTAAGTATTCCAAATCATGGGTTACCATTACAATGGTTTTCCCTTTTTGTTGCAGCTTTAAAAAAGTCTCCAAAAGCTGATGACCAGAAATCGTATCTAAATTACCCGTTGGCTCATCAGCTACAATTAAAAGCGGATCCGCTATCAATGCTCTGGCTAAACTAATTTTTTGCTGCTGCCCAGAAGATAACTCAGTGGGATAAAAATCTTTTCGAAATCTCATCTCAACTAAATCTAAAACATCACCAACTTTTTTATCAATCTCATCTTCGCTCCAACCTAAAAGATGCAAAGGAAAACCAACATTTTCATTAACTGTTAAAGCAGAAACCCACAAAGACTGCTGATAAATCATCCCGACCTTATGCCGACGAAAAAGGGCTCTTTCATCTTCACTTTTTTGATAAAAATCTACTCCATCAAAGACTACTTGACCTTTAGTTGGCGGCTCAAGCCCTAAAAGAATATGCAGTAACGTTGATTTTCCGCATCCTGAAGGACCAAAAATAATCACAAATTCACCCTCAAATATTTTAAGGTTAATATTTTTTAATACCTCAACTTCCCCTTCTTTGACGGGGAATGATTTAAAAACTGATTGAAATTCGATTAATAATTTAGCCATAATTAAAAATTTAAATATAAATCATTTAATCACTTTTTTCAAAAAACCAAAAGTTTTTGATAAATTTTCAACTACAATTGTCAACGCGTCTTTGGTTGCCTTAGGTGTTACTATCACTGTATCATAGGAATAACCAATATTGCCAGCCTTATCTTTGGAAACGGCTCGCAAATGATAAATCTGTCCTGGTCTTAAACCAGTAATAGTAACAGCGTGATTTGTTGTTAAAGATGAATCTTCGGTGGTTGCCTGACCATAAGTTGTTCCTGTTCCTAAATTATATTCTACTTGAGTTGTTGCTGGTTCATCAGTATCCCAAGAAACGACAATCTGAGCTTTGGCATCATCTCCCACCCCAATAACCGTTGACTCAGTCTCAAAATTGATAATTTCTGGTGGCCGAATATCAGCTACCGTTTTTAATTTTTGAGTAATTGGCGCTGTTTCGTTGCCTATGCTATCTTTACCCTTAATAATTAAAGTATACTCGGTATTATCTTTTAAATCTTTTAAAAGGACATCATGTTTGTTTTTTAAAACCAAATTGATATAATCTTTAGCTGCTTCAGGTAGTGAAGTGGGATAATAAGTAACTATTGATGTTGTTAAAGCATTTGTTTGCCATAAAAGCCGTAATGTAGCCGTAGGTAATCCAATTACCTGTTGAATTTTTAGATTATTTATTTTGGGTGTTGGTAAAGTCTGAAAAGTATAGTCATCACTGTAATAAACATTTCCTTCCTCGTCTTCGCCAGCAATGCGTAAATGGTATAAAGTGTCCTCAGTTAATTCGGTTAGTTGCACAACATAAGTTGATTCAGTGGTTGAGGTAGGAAGCGATTGTGATTTGCCATAATTAACAGTTAAACCATATTCAATCGTTGCTTTAATAGCATTTTTAATCGTAAAAACCACATAGGCTGAATTAATATTTACGTTGGTGAATTTTACATTAGAAACATAAGGTGCCGGGTTGGTAGTAAAAGTAAGTTCATCAGATTGGCCAGTATTTCCATCCTCATCAGTCCATAAAGTTTTATAATAGTAAGTTGTTCCTGGCTCTAAACCAATCAAATTAACCACATGATAGGCTACCTGATCAGAACTACCGGTTTCATCACCATAATTACCTGAAGATTTTCCATATTTAACAAAAGAACTAGAAGTTCGATTGGTTGACCAAGTAATTGTTGCGGTTTTTGTTTTTACTGTAGCAGATGGTGAAGCAACTAAAATCGGCGCAGTTCGCCATCGACCATCCGGATACATACTTACTGTATCTGAAACCGCCGAACACTCATTGGTCGAATCACAGGCTCTGATACAATAATATTTTCTTGTTTGAGTTAAACCAGTATCCACATAAGAAGTCTGTGAGGTTGAGGCAACATAAGAAAAATCAGAAAAATTATCCTGACAGTTGATTAGTCCTGCTGATTGACTGGCGGCTGTTGGCGAATCATAACGATAAACTTTATATAAAGCCACCCCTGAACCGGTGGCAATTGGCTCATCCCATGACAAGGCCAGGCGCCAGCTTGAAGTTTCTTTAATTGAAATATCAGAGATATCTATATTGCGCGGAATTCCCGGGGCTGTTGTATTGGCTGTAAATTCCACGGACGAATAAACATTATAATCAATATTGCCCGCTTCATCTTTAGTCACTACGTAAAAACGGTTTAATCCTTTTTGAGTCGCATAAGCTCCCCGACTAACATAAGTTGCTGACAAAGGACCAATTACATTATCAGCCGTTGGCAAAGCATTAACTGAATAATAATAGCGCAAAGCTGATTGTTGGCCATAAAAAGTTTCTGGTGGATCCCAGGCAAAAGCAAATTCATTAACAGTATTGGATGAAGAGCTAGTTGGATAAGTAACCCGAAGATTGCGCACGGCTCCTGGTGCTACTGAACTATAGTAAAAAGTGGCGGTTGTATATGATGTTGAGTAATTACCAGCATTGTCTTTTGTTCGTAAATAAAAGGTATTAGTTCCGATCTGATAAGCTAAAGCACCGCTGGCTGAAGCTTCAGTAGTACAAGTCTCAGTTGCTCCAACCTGACCGGTTTTATAACAATATTCTTTAACCAAAGAGGCAGAATCTGTTGCTCCACTCCATGCAAAGGTAAATGAGTTGGTATTAGTATACCCAGGTGGATCAACAGTAATTATGGTTGGGTTTTGTGGCGGTGTGTTGTCAAATTTATAAATAAATGGCTGCCAGGTGTCAGTAGCTACATTGCCCGCATCATCTTTAGTTTTTATCCGAAGATAATAGGTTTCTCCTGAAGTTAAATTTGAAGCAGTATATTCTGAAGTAGTTTGGTATATTCCGTCAGTTTGCGGATCAGCGCTTGAATTAGTGCCAAAATAAACATAATAACCAGCAACTCCTGACCCACCAATACTGTCTGAAGCACCACCAGTTTGTCCCTCATCTGGCCAGTCAAAATATGGAGAAGAAAAGTTATACCAATTATCTGTCTGCAAAGTAGCGCTTTTGGTGGAGCTGGAATAGGCAGTTAAGGAAGTTGGGTTTTGCGGCGGAGCTGTATCTTGATAATAATTAATACTATAATCAAAAATTACACCAGAATAAATTCCATCAGAAGAACCTAATTCAAACTTAACTTTTAAATAACGATTAGGCTGGGAAGTGATTCGATAAGCATAAGAATTTCCAATCGCTTTTAACTCGGCTGCCTGACTCCAATCAGACCAACTAGAACCGTCAGCTGAACTTTGGGTATAAACTGCTAAATTAGTATTGCTGGCAGAAGTATAAGTTAAACTAAGATTGGCATAACGATAAGCAGCAGTTAAATCAATCGCCTCTGAAATATAACTACCACTTTCTTCAAATGATGAATTGCTTGTCTGAATCACATAAGTATAAAGACCATTAGACCAGGTATTGGTACCGTTTCCGGCAATGACATAAATTTTATTGTTATAAATTGCAGCTGCTCCGCCCTGAAAGATTTGCGCCGGCGCATTAGTAACTGCTTCCCAACTGTTATTGGTAATTGAATAACGGAAACATTCATTAGTATTAGCTCCCCGACAAGCATAAAAATAATCTCCACCGCCATCAACCAAAAAGCCATCATTGTAAATTGTTTTTCCAGTTGGTAAATCAGCCACTGCCGGATCACTCCATGAGTCGGCGGCAATATCATAACGATAAAAAGAAGTTGTATTATTCCCTCGCAAAGCATAAATATAATTCCCCCGAATTACCATATCAGCCCCATAACCCATCCCCGCTGGTGTATTGGCACGAGCAAACCACTTTGAACCAGCCGAGCCTTGAGTATCAAAACGATAAAAGGTATTATTATTTCCTCCTCTTAACCAATAAATATAACGAGAACCATCATAAACCATTACTGAACCATCAGCACTATCAAACGGCGGTGGATCGGCAGTTTCCTCATTCCAGGAATCTGTGGCAATATCATAAACAAAAAGTTTCCGATAGTATAAAGAAGTAGTGGCATAGATTTTGTTTTGGCTTGAATCATAAACCAAATCACCACCTACATAAAATCCAGCTGGAGCATTGGCAAGTTGCGTTACCTCACCAGTGGCGGCATTATATTTTATAAACAAATTATCATAATTACCCCGAACGATATATAAATTATCGCCATCGCCTTTAATAATATCTGCTCCATAACCAAAACTACGATAATCGCTTCCTCTAAAAAAACCGCCAAAAAGACCCAAATTTGGCAAAAGCCAGGAAGATTTGGCAATGTTATACTTCCAAAAAGTTTGAGTACCTGCTCCTTGCAAAACATATAAAGTTCCGGAAATATTGCGCACTGAAGCTCCATATCCTAAACCAGCCGGCGCATCAGAAAGCTCAATCCACTGTTGAGTGGTAATGTCGTATTTAAAAAAGAAGGGCCTGTCCCAGCCGGAAAAT
>JBNASR010000008.1:0-391 GCA_049717425.1 Microgenomates group bacterium
AACTTTTTTTCTCAAGAAAAATAATTCCATTGATCATTGATAAAAGCAAATCTGTTGTCATAAAAGCCAAAAGCATCACTCCATTGATTTTTGGATTAGCGAAAAGAATTGGCACATGTAAAAAAAAGAATAAAATACTGGCAAAAAATGTTGCTGAATAAACATTTTTTGATTCCTCATACAATTTTTTTAAAACAAATCCCCGTGATAAAATCTCCTCAGTAATTCCTGTTGCTAAAGCCATAGCAACAATTAAAAAAAATTTATTAACGCCTGGAAAATTGAAAGTTAAAAGAAATTTTTTTTCTCTAAAATAAAAAGAAATAATCGCTGATAATAAAAATATTCCTCCAATAACTAAACTATTAAATAAATCACGAATAATAATTTT